>JXSN01000203.1 GCA_001276605.1 Achromatium sp. WMS2 | reverse complement strand
TCTGTTATCTTCCTAATCTTTTTTGGATAACAGAAACAATTTTTACTACAAGCAGAGGAAAACAAAATAAAAAAACAGCAATCAAACATTCAATCAAAAATGAAACCATATAAACTGGTCTTTTATTTAAATCCTAACAAATTTGTATCTTGGTTTCTTAAAACTATCATTTTTTGTGCCCACAGCAGCATCCACATCCATGGTGAATTGATGTATTTTTTAGTGGTATGACAAGCTTTGTCAAAAAAAATCAATCAAAATTAGATTTGGCAGAAGCGGGTTTTAATAAAACATATTTTGTATTCTGTAGCTGTTTGATTGTTGTTTTTGTAATGTTATTGATCCTTAAAAATTTATTGAGACACATCAATCCACCATGGCAGTGCAGATACTGTGGTCATTCCAAAATGATCTTTTGTTCAAACAATAACACATTAAAGCAATCTAAATACTTCTTTACAAAGTATTATACAGTTGTAAAGGTTGGTTACTTTCTCCACTGTTGCTCCACTGTCATGGTGAATTGATGATTTTTGTTTCAGTACATATGGTAGTTAGCTGTGTACATAATGCACATAAAAAAATTTAAACATATATTAATAGCTATAATTTAATTATATTTTTAGTGATGTCACATAAAAACCACTTAAAAACATTCACAAATCTAAGTGGTTTTTAAGTGTCCTGGTACATTAAGGATTGCTTAAATTTCACTTAGAATCATAAGTGGTTTTTAGGTGAATCATATGCAGAAATGTACTGTAGCTCTACAAATCCTGTTTTTAAAAATACTTATATGTGTAAGCAATTTTTAAGCAATTCTACGTAGAATTCTACATATGAAATTGCTTTGCTTATGCTTTGCTTCTAAGTGCTACATAAGCAATAAGCATTTTCGCTTTTTACTATAGGCTGGAGTGTACTGCTTGTACACTAATACCTATAGTAATAATCATTTAGCATTTTTGATTTTTACTATGGGCTAGAGTCTACTGCTTGTACACTCTAGCCTATAGTATAAGCAAAAAAACTCATTTTCATGCAAACAAATTTAGCAATAGAGATATAAATTTATTTTATGCCTGCCCATCACCGCAGAATTTTCTTCACCAATAAATTTAATTTTTTTTCTAATGACATGACCATGGTGGCATGGTATAATAAACCTCAATGAGAAAAGCAATCAACCTAAAAACAATAAATAAGCTTGAAAAAATATATTGCATATTTTAGTTTTAAAACATTAGATTTTATAAATGTGTGTGTTTAAAAAAAGAGTATTAGATTTACCAATTGTTGTACACAACAATAAATTTTTTTGTAACACAAATGACAAGAAACAAAATATAATTTAAGTTTAATCCAAAATAAAGTGTATTTAGCCATTTTTTTAATTGATTTTTATAAAACATATTTTTAGCAATACGAATCCACCTTAAACCATCATGGTGGATTGCAATTTTTTTAGTTTCAACAAGGAAAAAAATTGTATGGTACATACTCTACATCTTAATGTATTTACTGTCCAAAATCAATTGCAATAAAATAATGCAGGAAATCTAAATCAACAATAAATTAAACAGTACACATATGATTTTATTTTTTTTATAATCTATATTAAGAAAACCTACTTATTGTACTGAATTTTATTTCATTTTAAACTTTTTTCTACTGACACTTTGTACATCAACACCATTTGCTAAGCAGATTTGTTTTGTTTTTTTCTGTTTTTGCTTGATTGCTATATTGATTTTGACATCTATTTAAATGGTAAAAGTTCAATTAGTACCAGTACCAATTTTATCTGCAAATTATCAGAGTTATGTATTGTAACTTCCACATGGAATGCAGAAACTTTATGAAAAAAGAAAAAAAATCAATCAACATATAATTTATCACATAAAAAAATAATTATGGTAAATCATTACTGGCAAAAATTCGCTTAAAAAGTGCTTATTTTAAAATAGTGATTTATGCATTTTCCTGCAACTCCATGGTCTTAAAATGTATCCCAATATATAACAACTTACAAAATGTTCCACTACAGGATAAATGGATGATAAACCCTAATGGGTTGAAACACACTATACACATCTAAATGCCATCATTGCACAATAAGTATCAATACACAAGAAAACAAAAATCCTTTAGAGGTTCATACCTCTCAATGTTAATCTGAAATTCCTTTGGGTCTGGGAGTTGCAGGAAATGGCAAAAAAACTATTTTTATATGAGTCTTTATTAAGCAATTATTAAGCAAACAAATCTACATACATGGTGCTAGTACGGAAAATTTTTGCTCCACTAAAATTATTACTATATTGCAATTAATCTCAGCCAGTATGTATGTTATGATGTAGAGCACATACCATGCAATTTTTTTTTGAAGTGTAAAAATAAAAAAATTGCAATCCACTATGAAGATATAACATGGCTTTGTGTTATACAAAAGCCATTTTTTCAAAATATAATGAATGCCAAAATGGCACATAATGTATAGCATTGCTTCAGTATAAAAAGGTACTGGTTAATTGTTTTTTGTGTTGCATCAATGTAGTTTATTGTTTTGTACATTGTTCTGATAAACTAATCCATTTTTTTTAATACATACAAAACTAAACTCAAACATTCCAGCAAAGAAACAAAATAGATAATTTTAAAGTCTTATTATAGTTTTAGTTTGATTATTTTTTAATTTATTGATTATGTTTACATTCTGTCATGGTCATGACTTTTTAAAAAACTAGAAATTATTTTTTTCAGGGTACACAATGAAGAAAATTATGTTTAAACAGGTAGGTGTGGAAAAAACATTTAGCATTATTGCTAAATTTGGGTGCTCAAAAACTTCCCATTTTGCTTATACTATAAGCTAGAGTGTACAAGTAAGACACTCTAGCCTATAGTAAAAAGCAAAAATGATTATTGCTTATTAATATATGTTTTTGTGTATAAGCAGTACACTCTAGCCTATAGTAAAAATCGAATTTGCTTATTGCTTACATGTCACTTAATAAGTATTTAATAAGCAAAGCATAAGCAAAGCAACTTTGTAAGTAGAATTCTACATAGATTTGCTTAACAAATATTTACAAATCTAAGTAATTTTAAAAACAGAATTCATAGAGTGACAGTACATTTCTACATATGAATCACTTAAAAACCACTTACAAATCTAAGTGGTTTTTAAGCAATCCTTAAAGTACCAGGATACTTAAAAAACACTTAGATTTTTAAATGTTTTCTAAGTGGTTTTTAAGTAGCATCACTAAAATAATTATTTTATTCTAGTTATTTAAATGATGATAATTTTTTATGTTTATCACGCTTTTACACTTAACAAAAAAAATCGTTTTTTTCTATTTGGCCATGATGAATAACAATACAAATACAACAATCAAACAGCTACAGAATACAAAATATGTAGTTTATACATAACTAGTATAATACCAAATGGGTTTTCTGATGCATTGGGTTGGTTGTTCTGTTATCTTCCTAATCTTTTTTGGATAACAGAAACAATTTTTACTACAAGCAGAGGAAAACAAAATAAAAAAACAGCAATCAAACATTCAATCAAAAATGAAACCATATAAACTGGTCTTTTATTTAAATCCTAACAAATTTGTATCTTGGTTTCTTAAAACTATCATTTTTTGTGCCCA
>JXSN01000202.1 GCA_001276605.1 Achromatium sp. WMS2 | reverse complement strand
TTCCATCATGGCGCTGTTTAAGAGTTCTTTATTTTCTCCATAACGATCTTTCAACTCTTGTAATTTAGGGGCTAATTTGCGCATATCCGCCATGGATTTGTAGCTAGCTTCTGATAATTTGTAAAATGCTAATTTTATGATAATAGTCAGGAATATTATAGCCCAGCCCCAATTTTGAAAGACTGAATGTAGTTTATCTAACAACCAAAAAATCGGCTGCGCTATGACGGTTAACCAACCATAATCCACGGTTAATTCTAAACCAGGTGTGATAGTGGCTAGTTGCTTTTGTAATTTGGGACCTGCAAATAACTTATCAGTAAAAACCTGAGTTTGACCAGGTTGAATCAGAACTGTGGGTGAATACATCCCTATATCATAGTTAGGTGTAGTTGTACTATTGATAACCCTAGTAAAAAAGGTTCTAGGTCCAAAGGTATCAGCTGGGATCCAAGCCGAAACAAAGTGGTGTTGGACCATGGCTACCCACCCATCAGGACTTTCACTCTTATAGGGAGTTTTGGCAATATTGTCAAAGCTTAAGTTTTTATATTTGTCCTTGCTATTGTAATAAGCAGCACCTGTGTACGTACTACCGTAGGATCCATCCTTAGAGTCCGATGGCTTAGTACGCCGTAATTGCACATAGGAACGTATTGGCCAAGGTTGCGATGAATTATTTTCTATTTTTTGTTGTAATTCTATCAAGTAGCTACCACGTCGAAATGTAAATTCCTTGGTTACTTTTATGCCAGGAATTTCAGACCAGGTAAGGGATACGCGTAAAATATCCTGTTCTGATTGTAAGCGATAATCCATAGCAGTAGCGGTAAATAGCGCAGTATCTGAGGGTGCCGCATTGTTATTACTGCCGACTAGGCCAGATTGGGCAATGTAGAGATTAGCAGTATCCGATCTCAACAACTTGAATTTTACCTCCGGTGCCTCGGGATTAACCGGATAATCCATTAGGGATAGCTCTTCTACTGTACCACCACGCTTCGAAATTGCCACTTGCAGCAAATCGGTTTCGACTTTGATAAATTCAGCACGATCAGGTTTACCAGCCACCATTGTGGGATCAGATGGGGATGCAATACTTGCTGCATCGCTTAACCCGGGGGCCGGTACAGCAGGTGCCACTTGAGGGCTGGCATCAGAAACTGTTGTCGGTGGCTGGTTGCTAGTTGGGGTTTGATTAGCATTGTTATCCACAACTTGCTGTGGAGGCTTGGGAGGCACAGTCCCATAGTCGCGTTGCCAAGCTTGATATAGTAATAATCCAACAAAAGCTAAAGCAAAATACAAAATGAACCGCAGGTTATCCATTATAATTCTTTTTCAATACGTTCAGGAACATGATCTATACCACCGGAATGCCAAGGGTGGCATTTGGCGAGACGACAAATAGCAAGCCACAGTCCACGAATAACACCAAACCGCAGTATCGCAAGCTCGGCATAAGCCGAGCAGGTGGGGTAAAATCGGCAGTGATTGCCTAAGAAAGGGCTTAAGAAATAACGGTAAAATTTTATTGGAATTACGATAATTCGGCGCATGAACGTCGGCATACCTTAGTAATTTGAGTTAAAAAAGCATCACTTAGTACCGAATTAGTAACTTGAGATGCTACCGGCTTGCAGACTACCACTAAATCTAATTTGGGTAATTGGTATCGGATTAGCCGAAAAGCTTGGCGTAACACCCTTTTAATACGATTCCGCTCTACCGCAAGTTTGGAACAGCGCCGTGAAATAGCCAATCCCAACCTGGCACTATCATGAGTATTGGGCTTGGCAAATACTATCAATATATGGCTAACAACTTTACATGAAAAGCTAAATACTGCCTGATATTCACTTTTGGAGCGTAATCTAGCAGTTTTAGGAAATTTCAGTTGTTTTTGGGTGTCCACAAATCAATGATAAATTACTTAGGGTATCAGGCGCGCCCGCCCCTTGGCCCGTCTAGCATTGAGTACTTTGCGACCATTTTTAGTGGCCATGCGGGCCCGAAAACCATGGGTCCGTGCACGTTTTAATGTGCTTGGTTGAAAGGTTCTTTTCATAAAAATTCTCCATTGCGAAAGCCTAAATCTGGTTTGTCAATAGTTACTCACAATAACCAAAGGCTTAATCTCAAACGTAATACGCTGCAAGCAATAAAATCTAACTATTAGAAAAAACTAAATAATTTTTTGGTAACCATACGTTAAGTAGTAGTTAACAACGTCGATATTCTAGCAAATCCAAGTCCAAATAACCACCGCCATTAGCAGCAGCATGGTTGAGAGGTATAGGGGTCCATAAATTAAAACGATGTAACTATATTACGAACTCTACAGTATTACCAGAATCTAATGCCCTCATCATATCGATTAAGCGTGTGCAAAACAAACTTCATTTTAGCGCTGCTGTATAAATTACCAATTGATCAACCTCCAAGTAAAAATTTTATTACCAGTGGTTGCTCGGGCCAGTATGCTTTAAGTTGTTGCATGAGCCACGCGAAGACTAGTAAAATCGACGATATGCCCAAGTATATGGCCAAAAATGGCCATAGGGTAAGTTGCTGGTTGGCAAAAGTTGGCCATAAAATATAAGCAATTATTATACCATGAGTAATGTACATAATTAGAGCGTTTTTACCTAGCAGCTGCAATGGTATATAAACAACACATTGTGGATTAAAATCTACCAAGGTTAGCAAAGAGATACCAACTCCAATGGCGGTAATAACATAGCCAATTGTCGGTTCATAAAACATTTCACTATAACCATCCCGGGTCATTAAAGATCCGGGGTAGTTGATCCACATTAAAGCACCAGCCAGTAGTATGGTAATACCAATCCAACCAATCCGATTTTTGGAAAAATTGGCATAACGGCGCCGTATGTCTCCTAATAGCGTTCCGAGTAGAAACATTCCCAGCCATGGAAATAACGAGAACCAGCCGTCGACTAAAAAGTGATTTAACACGCTTGTAGGATTATTTGCTAAAGTAGGTGCTTTTCCTGAAAAATACACTTCCTGTGGGTAATCTGTATATCCCAACAGGCCTTGCATGATCGGGGTTAACGTCACTATGGTGATTGGGATAATCAAACGAACATACAGATGAGTTTTGCTCATGAAATAAGCGGTGGGAATGCCTAATCCGATCAGATATAGGATGTCGAATGACCAAAATGGGTAATAGCCCCATAGTAGCATATCGATAAGCGCAGCTATCAGTAGTATGAAACCGCCGCGATACAGGTAATAGTCTAATTTATGGTCCGGTTTATGGGTGGCATTTGTGACCATCATGCCAGCAATTAGTACAAATGTTGATGCTGCAAAAGTTCCATATAATCTTAGCAAGATTGGGTAAGGTTCAGCCAAAGTTACAGCGGCAAAATTAGCTTCAAACATGGTAAATATTGCTATTCCACGTACAATATCTATGCTTGGATCTCGCGAGCTTTTAGGATTGGGCGACTTCATGTTTATAAACTCAAAATACTAATTTTATACTGCCAGAGGGATATAATACTACTAAAAGAAAATCCTAGCTGTGCTTAAAGTTGCTATAAATGGTAATTTTCAGTAGAATGGCACAGAAGTAATACACTACCACTTTAAACATGGTAGGTAGGTAGTTAGGATAATAATATGTCAAAATTTCTTGGTTTACCAAAAAA
>JXSN01000201.1 GCA_001276605.1 Achromatium sp. WMS2 | reverse complement strand
AAAAAAACAAGTTTAATGAAGCCAGAGAAATTAGGCATAAGTTGTTTACCAATGTATAATATCGATTCACACATTTTATCCAATTAGCATACATAGTTTTGGGCAATAACTCAACGCTTTTACCGATAAAACTACTCCAACTTCTTCACCAACACCCCCCTGACATCCTGTTAAACGCACAAAAATAGTAGGAATTCCTACGGTGCGGGTTTCTCCCTGTAAGGATAAAAAAATTTCGTTAATCAGGAGGGAAGGGGACATATGTAAGACTACTTATGTAATTAATCAATACCGTAATGTAACATAACTTAGATAGGATATTTTAACATTTAATAGCACTTGAGTGTAAATTTTTTTGTAAATAGCCTAAACAAACTCGTAACAGTTTTACCAAAACGTTGCAGGAGCATGAGGTATCAGGGTATGGTATTGCATTGTGTAGCAGTGGGATTTATCAGGCTTTGTTTGGAGCGCCGGCTGCGCAATTGAAAGCGCAACGGGGATTGACTAACAGGGAGTCTGTGCGGGATGCTATGAATTCGGAGGAGTTGGCTTTTTCTACGGTGACTGAAGTGGTGGCTAGACAGTGCATTGCGGCCAATGATGATCAGGGTAATTCGCCTTGTTATAATACCTGTAAACGTGCTGGCCAGGATGTTAGGGGGGTGTTGGTGAAGAAGTTGGAGTAGTTTTATCGGTAAAAGCGTTGAGTTATTGCCCAAAACTATGTATGCTAATTGGATAAAATGTGTGAATCGATATTATACATTGGTAAACAACTTATGCCTAATTTCTCTGGCTTCATTAAACTTGTTTTTTTGCACTTAAAATGCATAACGCTAGGCAGAAAAAGAATAGAAAAGATAGATTTATCATGCTGCAATTTAAAAAATACCTTTATACGCCCAAGCAGGAATTGTGGAAAATTGGCTAATTGACACCAATAAATTGCAAGTAGAGGTCTACCAAAACCCAGGCCCAAACGGTTATACTAACCAACAAATTTACCAACCTGGAAAAACGTTATGACCAAAGCAACTCCAGCATATCGAAATCCCAGTAGCCAAAATTTTTGGCGTCTGAAAATAAGTTATGCTACTAACCCCATACTTTAACTAAATGATCTTTTCCAAGGTAAGCAATGACCCAGAGATACGCAATAGTGCTACTCAACTAAGTAGCTCTTGAACAATAACTACTAAACTAACCACATCCAACAACGCAATGCAAACTGCTTACGTCAGCTTTGTTGCATGTTATCTATAATGATATAACAATTAATACTATGGATTCACAATCAGCATTATTTCAATCCGAAATACCCCAGTTACAACTACTCCATCGTGGTAAAGTTCGTGACCTATACGCAGTAGATGCTCAGCACCTACTAATAGTTACTACAGATAGAATCTCCGCATTCGATGTAGTATTTAGGCAGCCAATTCCCGGTAAGGGAGCGGTTTTAACCAGATTATCTAATTTCTGGTTCCGCCGCATCCGTGATATTATTCCTAATCACCTCACTGACATTGGTATAGATTCTATTATTACGGATTCTACACAATTCAGTTTACTCAAAGAGCGTACCATATTAGCACGCCGTCTAACTCCAGTACCAGTAGAAGCAGTAGTAAGAGGTTACATTATCGGTTCAGGCTGGAAGGATTATCAACGCAGTCAAGAAGTATGCGGCATTAAGCTACCAAGTGGCTTAAAATTAGCTGAACGGCTTCCCAGTCCAATATTTACCCCATCTACCAAGGCCGCAATAGGAAGCCATGATGAAAATATAACTTTTGCGCAGATGATTGCCATTGTAGGCCGAGATACTGCGGAGCAAATAAAAACGCTTAGTCTACAAATATATCAAGAATGTGCATCTTACGCTGAAAACAGAGGTATTATTATCGCTGACACTAAGCTTGAGTTTGGGCATGATAGCGCTGGTAACCTGGTATTAATGGATGAACTATTGACACCAGATTCGTCCCGATTTTGGCCGGCAGATCGTTATCAAACTGGCATTAGCCCCCCCAGTTTTGACAAACAGTTTGTACGCGATTATTTAGAGACTATACAGTGGGATAAAACACCGCCAGCTCCTGAACTTCCAGACCAGGTCATAGAAAATACGGCTAAAAATTATCTAGAAGCAGAGTTGCGCCTTACCCAATAACTGTACTTAATACAGTAGTACTTTGATACTATAATGGTATCACGTGTTACTACCTAGCCTAAAAATTAGGAATACTATAAATATGCAATTAATAACCATATTACAACGTTTGAGCATAGCTGCCTTGCTGCTTGCAGCAAATACTGTTGCGGTTCAGGCTGAAATTCACACTGAAGTAGTTGAATATGAGGTTGACGGCAAATCACATACTGGATACCTAGCCTATGATACCGCAACTCCAACACCACGCCCTGGAGTTTTGGTAGTACATGAATGGTGGGGATTAGGGGCATATGAACAGCGGCGGGCCCGTATGTTGGCTGAATTAGGTTATGCTGCCTTTGCCGTAGATATGTATGGGACGGGTAAACTTACATCTGATCGTGACCAAGCCCGGGAATGGATGCAAAACGTTACTACCGACGTAGAATGGTGGCGTAGCATTGCCTTGGAAGGTATTGATGTTTTACAACATAAGGCCAACGTTGATCCGCGGCGGATTGCCGCCATCGGCTATTGCTTTGGTGGTG
Source organism: Achromatium sp. WMS2 (assembly GCA_001276605.1). Taxonomy (GTDB): domain Bacteria; phylum Pseudomonadota; class Gammaproteobacteria; order Chromatiales; family Chromatiaceae; genus WMS2. The sequence continues at coordinate 996 of JXSN01000201.1, read as the reverse complement.
GTACTGTGTTGCAATTGGCTTACGGTGGGGCTGATTTGGTTGGAATCGTTAGCTTCCATGGCTCACTACCAGCAGCACCGGCTACCGCCAAGATCAAATCTAAAATTTTAGTGATAAACGCATATGCAGATCCGTTTTTGCCCCGAGATGTAGTCAGCAATTTTCAGTCAGCGTTGGAGAAAACCGGAGCTGACTGGCAAATGATTGAATACGGCGGTGGAGTACTACACAGTTTTACCAACCCAGATGCTGACAATCATAATTTACCAGTTTTCAAATATGATGCCGTTGCCGATCAACGCTCCTGGAGTGCAATGTTGACCTTTTTACAGGAAGTTTTGCATAAATAGGCATAACTACCTACACATACAGCGGAAACATACTAACTGAGTTAATAACACTGGTACGCCGTTCCAAAGTGGACATTGAACCTGAGATACCTCAGCATTCCTTCTCTTGATCGTTCCCACACCTCAATGTGGGAACGCAGCCGGGGACGCTCCAGCGTCCCCACCATACCTCCACAAAAAAGCTTGTATTTAGACCATGATAGTTTAAAATACTCTTTTGATCATTCCCATACTCCACCTAGAAATCCATCTAACCCCACCCGGATAACCAGGAATCCACCATGTCTGCACTACGCAAACTATTAACCACTTTACGCCACCAAGCCGCTAATATGCGCGAACAAGGTACTTATTTCGAACAACTAACCTTAATCTACTTGCAACATGAACCTTATTACCAAAACTTATACGCACAAGTCTGGACTTATCCAGACTGGGCCAGAGCACAAGGCTTAGATGCCCGAGATGTGGGGATTGATCTAGTTGCCCAAACCCGGGGCGATCAAAAATTACACGCCATTCAATGTAAATTTTACGCCGCAGATTATAAATTACAAAAATCTGATATTGATAGCTTTTTTACTGCCTCCGGTAAAACTGATTTTAGCCAACGCCTAATTGTTAGTACCACGGACAATTGGTCAGA
>JXSN01000200.1 GCA_001276605.1 Achromatium sp. WMS2 | reverse complement strand
TTGCTAAAGCTTCTTGTATAGCCTGACTTACCTGCGGTACGATAGAGCTTGGAAACCTGGGCACTTGGCGTTGGGGACGATCGACAATGTGACCAGAAAAAACTACAATGTTATTATTACTCATTTTATTGTATATCCGAATGGTGGTTATAGCCTATAGTTATGAAAATGCTTAAACATGGGTACGCTTACGCTAGACCTCACCCCCTACCCCTCTCCATTGATGGAGAGGGGGTTAAGGTTGCCTCAGTCCTGGCCCTATTCATAGACCTTCCGCCGTCATTCCGGCATGGATTGCCGGAATCCAGAAGCCAGGGATGGGGTTAATAAACGTTTTTTTGTTTACCCACTTCCAATCAAGAAATGAGGCAGAGTGATGTGGTAGGTAGTTACAAATTATTTATAAATGATGTGCCGACCGCGAATTTCACCGCTTACCTCGCTTTATTCCTCATGTGATATGATTTTGATTTGTCCTGCTGCTATAGTTGCTAGAATTTCTTTTATTTGTGGTACCATTGGCACCAGGTATTCAAGTTTATTTCGATACGGGCGTAGAATAACGATCGCAAGATCAATGCATTCATCCAGTAGTATTTGCATTTAAATCCTTCAGTAATGCCCTTTTTGCAAGATCGATGACTTCTATGACATTTTCTTTTGTAACCCTAGGAAAACCTTGTAAAAAATCCTCTAATGGAAAGCCTTCTTCCAAATGATCGAATAAATTTCTGATAGGAACTCTAGTGCCATAAAAACAGGGTTCCCCGCCCATAATTTCAGGATCAATCATAATAGGTCTTTTCATGTTTAATTCCTACATTACGAATTTACAAACTTTATTTCATACTATTACTAAATCTATAGTGCACTTACGCTATCGCTAATCGTATGCTGGATTTTTGCTTGTGGGGACGCTAGACCATCCCCTCGCTGCATTCTCACGCTGAAACGTGGTAATAATTATAATTATGCTAATATCTCTGCATTATGATAGTCTTTAACCCAACATCCAGCTTTAGGAATAACCCTCTTGACTGACAAAGTATGTGGAATAGAGCTATACTGTTGCGGAATAGCCTGCTGGGTCCGCCAAGTGCGGATGGTCTGAGTTACTTGTTCATTTCCAACTATCAGTAACTGAGCATTGCGTTCAACGGTGTAAGCCCATCCTCGATGCAACTGCTGCAAACGTAATTCATCATCAAGCATATGGGGACTAATACCGGGTGGTAACAAATCCACAACCCATTGCGCTTGCTTACGTACTGCTTCCGGTACTGTCGTAGCCTGAGTTGCCGGAATCACCAAATGCTGCTCGCGCTTACTCTTGGCAAATTTAGCCATTATCATCTGTACCAAAGCTATTTCAAGGCTAGTAGCCACAGGACTGCATACTTGGATATGGTGCTCAGGGTGTTGATCCAATATGGCCTGTAACCATTTAAGCAACGATGGCGCACTAACCATATTAGTAGCTACAGTTTCCTCCGGCGCCAGCACCCCCAAAGTCAGCAAAGGTCGCACTAATGGTGAAGTTCGCCGACGAATATCGATTAACTCGCGCCATCTTTGCAGTACTTCTTGAACATTTCCCGCCGGCTGTTTACTAAAATATCGATTCAAGGTTTTTAGATGTTGCCAGTTTTTATCCTGACTTTCCGGATTAAGTTCATCCCAACAACAAATATCCGGATGCAATTTGCGTTCATTATCGCGTTTGGTGGCATAATTCCACTCATCCAGCATTCTTTCGGCTAGCCAGCGCCGATGCTCCAAATCACCCAAATCCACTTGTGCAGTGGGCTGTGTGCTTAATTGAACATTAGTCGCCCAATGAAAACAGTTACGCCCTTGCCAGTAATAATCCAAAGAAGCCAGTTTCACCGCTAAGTGGTCCGCATTACTGCGATTGGAATCGCGGTAAATTTCCATTAAATTATCCCAGGGTTGATACTGGGGTTCCTGAGGGTTAAACTGAGGTTTTTCCTGCGCCAATTGCACAAAGTTTTCGTGCAATATTTTAGCTAGGCTGTCAATATTACCCTTTACTATTTCATCTAAGGTGCAAGTTTGTTCCACAGTACCAAAGGGTTGTATAACTTTCTCAAATTCCGGAGTGGTAGCTACTGGCCTAAAGATATTGGGTAAAATATCTTGGGTTAACCATACAAATATTGGCGCTTGCGCCAACCGCATGCGGGTGCTTAAAGTACGAAACCGTAACGCCGCAGTAAGGTTTTGATGGTCATCATTGAAACATACTGCAATTGCTGTCACCGTACCCCGTAACAAATTATTGACCTGGTGTTTCGTCACACCGTCTTCATTGGTCACATAGGTAGTTTGTAATTCCAGATTGGCTAGTAGTGATGGTTGGTTATCACTATCGCTTTGGGTTAAATTATCAGTTAACACATTGCAATCTACAAATTCCAATGAGCCAAATTGACATTCAAGTCCCCAGTTAACTTCGTGAAATACTGGATAACGTTCACGAAATTCATTGCCCCGATGTACCGCATCCTTATCCAGTACTGTGACCATAGGTGGCGCCAAATCCTTATAATGGCACAGTGTCATCACTTGGATAATTAGCTGCTCTGCAATAGATGTTAGGCCCAAAATGACCAGGTGCACTCGATCTTGACCACGTAAATCGGCATAGCGATATAGCGGCCAGGTTAGCATAAACTGCCGCGCTGCAATCTGATGGGAGTTAAACATCTGTACTTGCAAATTGGGGGTGATAGCATGCAAAAATAAATCCGGTTGGTTTTTAAGCTGCTGTAGTAGCTGTAACGAACGGATATGCACATATACATTTATCTTAGTTTGTAATAAGTTGTTATCCTTTAAAATGCGTTGTAGTGTGTAAACGCCTTGGATATTATCCAAATCCTGATCGCTCATGAAAAATATCCGACGGGCTTTGTGGGCTGCTACTTGCATCAAAGCAATACCTTGCGGATCGCCAATTTGTCCTGAAATTAAAGTAATATGACTTTTGGTTGATGCAAATTCCTGCTGTAAAGCATTAGGATCGCGATCAATAGCTAATATAATACCCTCGTTGTGCGCTAAAATATCTTCCGCCAATTGCCGACCGCAGCTGCCAAAACCTGCAATCACGGTATGATTTTGGGTGAAAATTCGAATCCATTCCAAAAACATCTGCCGAAACACGAATTGCACTGCTACCTGTAGTACGGTCAGTATAATGCTGATAGCTCCAAAAAGTTTAGAAGTTTCAAGAAGCCATGATTGTGATCCAGGCACAGCAAGTAAGGAGCGATCAATAGTAAACAGTGCCATAATGCGGTACAGGTTACGTGCAATCCAAAATGCTACTGATTCATTGGCAGGGTGTGGAAATTCAGCAAAAATTGCAATTCCACCAATAATACTGGTAAAAAGCCATATTCCTATAATTATGCTCCAATGTAACCAATCTTGACCTTGGCGATAAATGCGCGTAGTGGTGTTCACAGATTTTCATCCTCATTGTCATCAGTAGGTATGGAAGATACCGCACTTATAGATTTATAGGCTTGATTAATATGCGTTATTAATTGCTCAATTTGACTGGAATTAAGTCCGATACGCTCTGGACCAATATGTAATTCCAAACCGTCAGCAAGATATACTCGTGACCACGCTTCAGCGATGCCATGCTTTGCTGGTTGTATCGGCATATCAGCCGGTACTCCTTTCTCCA
>JXSN01000199.1 GCA_001276605.1 Achromatium sp. WMS2 | reverse complement strand
CGCAACAGCAAGCTACCTAATGCGCACATAGTCTAATATCCCAGAACCTAATACTGGCAATGCTGATTGTTTTAAGAGAAATTTAGGAATCGCAAGACCGGCGGTGAGATGATTTCTTTAACAGAAGTAGAAATGCAAATAGCTCGTCTTTGGCCTGGACATGCTCATGCGGTAGTAGGTGTGCCTGATGCGAAAAAAGGTGAACGGCTTATTTTAGTAACTGACTATAAAGATGCTCAAAAGGATTTACTAGTAGCCTTTGCCAAGCAAGAAAAGACCGCAGATCTTGCGATTCCTAAATTTATCTTAAAACAATCAGCATTGCCAGTATTAGGTTCTGGGAAATTAGACTATGTGCGCATTAGGGAGCTTGCTGTTGCGAATGTAATTAAGCAAGCTCCAGCAGATGAAGATTTGGAACTATAATTTGTTAGGGTTGACACAATTACCAGGATGTTATATCCTTCTAGCATCCTAACTATTATCCTAACTACTATAGTCTAATTAGTTTTTGAACCATACATAACTTCTCAATCATGGTGCGCAATGCGCACCCTACTTGATTTATATGGTTACATGATTTTAATCAAGGATAATCTCGTTAATCTGGAAAATCATGGTTCAAAAAATAAAATAGATGCTATACTTACAATTTGTAATTATTAACTTAAAAAATATATGGAAACTACACTTATGAAAAAATTTATCTTAATTTCCACAGTTAGTATGGCAATTACTGGTTGTACCGTAGCTAGAATCATGGCTCCTACTCTGCTTAGTGGAGGCGTTGCAAGTTATCTCACGCTACAGGATGAAGAAAACATTGAATTGACATTAAATGAATCGTTAGATGATACATTGGGGGTAACGCCTGCTAATACAGAATCTACTTCTGAGCCAGATCCTCAAGTTGCTGAGACTGAAACTATACCAGAACCAGCCCCTGAAGTCGCTGAAACTGAAACTACACCAGAACCAGCCCCTGAAGTTGCTAAAAAGCAAGATTTAGAACGCACGATGGCTTGGTGCTCTGGAAATAAAGACAGAAACCAAAACACAGAAGAAGTACAATGTGGCGATAAAAATAAAATTGTGGTAACTGTTAAATCCTCTGCTGAAACTGAAAAAAAGGAACAATCCAACTCTAAATGGCTAGCCTGCCGCTCTTCAAAGACTGAAGTTATTATACCACCTAATGGAGACTTAAAAACAGAGACTCAAACCGTATGCAAAGGCCAAGATGGTAAATGGCATGGAGTATAACCTAATGGCATGGTTCTATAATCTCACTAAATCCTTAAACATTTGGATACTGATTGCAATAATAGCATTATTGCAATCCTGTAATACCAAAACCCCTAATCTAACCAGGAAATCTACCAATAAAAATTCAGTAACTAAAAATACATCTCCAACAAAACCAATTGTTAGTGAAAAACTAGCAACCCAAGATACTTCACCAACAAAAAAAATTACTAAGGAAAAACCAGTAACTCAAAAAATATCACCACCAAAACCAGTTACTAATGAACGATTAACAACTAAAGATACTTCATCATCAAAATCCTCCCATACTAAAGTAAAAAAAGTAGCTCTAGTTATAGGCAACAGCAATTATGAGCATGTATCATTACTAGTAAATCCAGCTCATGATTCCGAAGATATAGCCAAGGCCCTAAATGAACTGGATTTTGACGTATACTTATATCAAGACGTTGATCGAAAAAAATTCCGTGTAATCATCGAAGATTTTCAAGTACGAGCACGAAACGCAAATGTAGCCCTATTCTACTTTTCAGGACATGGCATACAGTTGCAAGGTGAAAACATTTTAATTCCGATTGATCTCGCATTTCACAGCATTGAAGGGATAAAAAAAGCCATCTCGGCTCGCACTGTACAAAAACTAATGCAAGAGGCCACAACTGGCACCAAAATAATGATCCTAGATGCCTGCCGCAATGGCGAACGTACCACAACAGAAGAATCATCCACTGCTGGAATAGTGTTTCAAGGGTTAGCACCTGTGATTCCCATGAAAGAATTCATCATAATGTATTCCACAGCAGCAGGCAAAACCGCAGCCGATGGCCAAGGCCGTAATAGCCCTTATACCACAGCTCTATTAAAACATATCAAAGAACCTATTCCCATAGAATCCCTTTTTAAACGAGTAGCACGTACTGTTGCAAATAATACCAATCCACCACAAATACCAGCCAATTATACCGCCGGATTGACTGGCGATTTTTGTTTTACTGGTTGTGGGGTAAATATCACTAATCCTGCCAGTATATGTCGGCTTAGTTTAGGTAATGGCATATATGAAGGAGAATGTCGAGATGGTAAAGCTAATGGCCGAGGGATACAAAGATATGACGATGGCGAATATTATTCTGGGGGCTTTCAAGATAATCTTCGACATGGTAAAGGCATTCAATATTGGCCTGATGGAGAAGAGCTTGAAGGCCATTGGACCTTAGGAAGACTAGACTAAATAGTAGGTTGGGTTGTGGTCTGTTTCACAACCCAACATTATCTATTCTATACGCTATAATAATAAATGGCAAATCAATAAAAATATCTATATTTTATCGAGGTTTATATGGGATTTGGTGGTATCGGATTTTGGCAACTTTTGATCATATTAATAATCATATTACTAGTGTTTGGAACCAATAGACTGCGCAATCTAGGTACTGACTTAGGAGAGGCCATTAAAGGCTTTCGTGGTGCTATGAATGAGGGGGGTGAGGATAAAAATAAAAATTCGGAACCAAAACTAGAGAAGATCATTAATCATGATGAGCCTCCCAATGGTAAAGTTTAAACTAACTATTCAAACTATACTGCACCTCGTCATAATCTAAGATTTTGAATGTAGGATGGGTAGAGCCAAAGCGAAACCCATCATTATTACACATTACACCGAAATCGCAAATTATGACGATGCAAAGTATACAATAATTATCAGGCATTATACCGATTTTTAACCAAAAATCCGGTTACATTGTAGAAATTAGAAACTTTTCTTAAATTCAATGTGTTAAAAAAACTGATATAATTTATATTTTCTCTATTAAATTCAGTTAGTTATGAAAATCAATATAATGTCTATTGTGTAATATTTAAAGTTATGATTTAAGGGTAGATATGTTTGAAATTGGCTTTGCAGAATTGTTGATGCTTGGACTAGTAGCACTTTTAGTCGTAGGTCCTGAACATTTACCCAAAGTAGCGCGTACTGCTGGATTATGGGTGGGACGTGCTAGGCGAACTTTTGCTTCTGTTAGGGCGGATATTGAGCGAGAATTACGAGCTGAGGAGCTTAAGGAGATTATGCAGAAGCAATCTTTCAGTAATCCATTGGAAGAGATCATTGAAGAGGGTAATGCCTGGATGACCAAAAGCTCTCCTGATCTAGTGTCTAAAGATGCAGACTCTAAGGATCTAACTAAAACTCCAATATCTAACGATACAGTACCTAAAGATTCAGACTCTAAAAATCTAGCATCTAACTTTGCAAGTACTAAGCAAATTAATAAAACTTCTGAGACTAAACCCTCACCAAAAATTTCCCCTACAGGGGAAACTTAAATGATGACAGACGATTCTTCTGATACCGAACAATCCTTTATCTCGCATCTAATAGAACTGCGAGATCGACTGTTGCGTGTCCTCATAGTAGTAATTTTAGCAATAGTAGCTTTATTCCCATTTTCCAACACCCTATATAATTACTTAGCCA
>JXSN01000198.1 GCA_001276605.1 Achromatium sp. WMS2 | reverse complement strand
TATCAACGTCAAGCACAGAAAAGGTACGCGATGCGCACCCTACCTGACTTTGCGGTAGCCCCGTAGGGCGGGAGAAATGCAGTGAATCCCGCCATGTGTATATTTACACCACCTGCATAGACCTCACCCCTACCCCCTATCCGTCATTCCGGCATGGATTGCCGGAATCCAGAAGCCAGGGACGAGTTTTGGTGCAATGCTCGTTAGTTATTGTACTCTACGAGGCTATATCCCGTCATTCCGGCAATCCATGCCGGAATGACGAGGTGAGGTAAGTAGCTACGCAAGCCTAACGCTATTTCAGGATAGCCCGCCAGCCGCCACGGGAGGGTAGGCATAGTTCGCATATGTTGGTACCTGCATTCCCTCCCAAATCTGTGGATAACATACTCACAAATGCTTTCCCCCAACCTCTATCACCATATGCAGGTTGCGCCCCACCGCTAGTTCCCGGAAAATTAGTAGACGCGGTCCAACCAGCCACATACACCGCATCATTAGTTACGGCTATGGCATGAATGTAATCATGGCCAGAACCGCCTAAATAACTGCTTTGCAGGAGGGAGGTCAGTTCTAGATTTAGTTTGGCCACCATGCCGTCATCGCCGCCGCCAGGATTCGGCTGGGCTCCAGCGCTAGTTCCTGGAAAATTATTAGACTCGGCGCTACCAGCCACATACACTGCATCATTGGTTACGGCCATGGTATAGATGTAATCATAACCATTGCCGCCCAAATAACTACTCTGCAGGACAGAGGTCAGACCCAGATTGAATTTGGCCACGATGCCGTCTCCGTAACCACCATAACTCGGCTGGGCCCCAGCGCTAGTTCCTGGAAAATCGTCAGACCAGGTGTAACCAGCCACATACACTGCATCACTAGTTACGGCTATGGCCGAGATGCCATCAAAATCAGTGCCTCCTAAATAAGTACTTTGCAGGAGAGATGTTAGATCCAGATTTAATGTGGCCACCATGCCATCTCCGCCGCCACCAGGAGTCGGCTGAGCCCCACTGCTAGTTCCCGGAAAATTAGTAGACCCGGTGTAACCAGCCACATACACCGCAGCATTAGTTACGGCCATGGCCTGGATTGAATCACCACTAGTACCGCCTAAATAACTACTTTGCAGGATAGAGGTCAGACCCAGATTTAATTTGGCCACCATGCCGTCGCCGTCTCCGCTATTACTCGGCTGGGTCCCAGTGCTAGTTCCCGGAAAATCAGTAGAAACGGTGTGACCAGCCACATACACCGCAGCATTAGTTACGGCTATGGCACAGATTCTATCACCACCAGTGCCGCCTAAATAACTACTTTGCAGGAGAGAGGTCAGTCCTAGATTTAATTTGGCCACCATGCCATCGCCGTAGTAATCGTCGGAATAGAAGTTGCTGCCACCATAATTCGGCTGGGCTCCACCGCTAGTTCCCGGAAAATTAGTAGACCAGGTGTAACCAGCCACATACACCGCGTCACTAGTTACGGCTATGGCCTGGATTTCATCTTCATTAGTGCCGCCTAGATATGTAGATTGTAACAACGGGTCAATAAACACCGGGCGCTGGGGATCATAACTAGCCAGGCTAAAACCATATTGGCCTGGGGAAGTAGCGACTAAGCGATAAGTAACCGCCACAGGTTGTTGAGAACCATCCGCATTCACTTGCCAGGCTACGGGCGGGGTAAAAGAGACTATAGGTTGGTTAGCGTGGGAAACTTCCAGGCTCCCCGCGGCATTGATCGCCAAATTACCACCAGCTACCGTCAGTTGAATGGCATTGGGATCGGCACCAGGGGCTAAGGTGAAAAGTTTTTCTACGTTTTTACCGCGAGCGCTGAGACTTACCGCAATGCCCGGCCACACGGATCCAAGGTTAACTTGAGCAAAGGTTGGAATCCCCTGCTGCCACTTGCTACTATCATTGCCGCGGAAATAACTAACCTTAGTCGTCTGTGGATTATCCCCAGTGGGCTGCGGCTGCCCATTGTGAAAACGCTCTACCACGGTCCAACCTGGTGCTGCCTCGGTATCTGGCTGCTGAGATTGAGATGGTAGCTGAGAATGGCGAGCTTTACCACCCAGACTCCAGATCAATTCACCACTTTTAGTCACAAACAACGGCCCGGCTAAAGTTCGGGCCTGAAATGCCACTTGCGGATCCACTTGACCCACGTTAGCTTCGAATGGCACCGCCAGATTAGCCAAGGCGGCTGTGACTTGGGCCTTATCCGGCGGCTGATTGGGGGAATCTGCCTTAGTACCTACCGTTACACCTAAGGCTAAATTGGCCCAGAGTAACCCTAGTGTTAACACACTATTGAATTTGCGAATTCTCATAAATATCAGTTTGGTATGTGACTATATATCCATAACATAATGCCGTGAAAACACTATGTACATTATGTAAAAGTGTTGGCTGCAAGAGTTTAAGACTAACTTTTACATGCATGCCACCATATAGATTTAAATAGTAACTGTCAAGTTCATTTACTGTAGTGGGACAATATTGCGGTGACTGCTATTAATATTGAGAATTTATTCGAGTAGAGTTGTAGGTTACCACATTGGATATTGATAATTTATGCGCTAAACTGTATAATAGTCGTTATGAAAACCGACCGTCCCATCGTCCCATATACCAATTTTTAGCCACCGGTATCGAAGCCTTATTTGGATAAGTGCCACTAGTAATAAGATTTTATAAATCGACAGACTGGAGGTTTTTCCTTGCAATTTTAATGATAAATAACTATGCTGTTAGCCGCATATTTTATAATTTATTGCTTAACAGCCTAAATATTTAAAAATACTTTAAATATTGTTAAATAATTTAAAATACGCTAATCAAGATTATATGATTTTAATCCACTTCAGAATTGCCAATTCTTAATTAAACTATGGAGTATAAAAAATATAAAGTGATGATCAAGATTAATATTCGCTATTAAGCCACTTTTCCTGTAAACCAGCTTTCTACTTTGGTTTTAGACGGGATACCGCCGGCGTGTACCACCTGGTTGTCAATTACGACACCTGGAGTGGACATAACTCCATAACTCATGATGGATGGCAAGTCTTCTACTTTCTCTATGGTTACTGATACCCCCTGTTTGCGCGCCACATCTTCAATAAGTTTGTATGTGAATTTACAATTAATACAGCCTGTACCTAGTACTTTGATTTGCATTGTTTCATCCCTATGTTATTGATCTAAAATAAAGAGTTATATACTGAAATCTGGTAATCATAAACTATAGAACCCAGTTAAAGACATATCCAACCAAGAGGATACCAGTGGCTACAATACCTACAAAAGTGATAATAAGTTGCGGTCGTAGTACTTTACGGAGAATAAGCATTTCTGGAGCTGATAATGCAATTACACTCATCATAAAAGCAAGTACTGTACCCAAAGCCGCTCCTTTAGACAAGAGTGCTTGTACCACTGGTATAATACCAGCAGCGTTGGTATAGAGTGGTATACCTAGTAAAACCGCTGCTGGCACTGCCCACCAAGCATCAGATCCCATAAAAGATACCATGAAAGATTCTGGTATGTAGCCGTGAATTAAGGCCCCCAGTCCAATACCAAGCACAATGTAACTCCATACTTTAATAACAATATCATGCGCATGTTGAAAGCCGTGGTGAATACGTTCACCCCATGTCATGCTGATATTTGGCACTTCTGCTAAGCGGGTATTTTGCATAGCCTGCACCCAGTCTTCTAAGTATCTTTCCATAT
>JXSN01000021.1 GCA_001276605.1 Achromatium sp. WMS2 | reverse complement strand
AATGGTTATGGGGTGCGTTGGTTTAGGGCAGCAGAGCATGAATTCTACCATGATTACCTATTTTTTATCAAACGACCTCAGGCAAAAATGGTCTGTAGTGATTCTTTATAAGTTAAATCAATGGATTATGCTGAATAATTATGCCTATGCTTATTGGTTATCGATGTACCAATCCAGGGCCTCGGCTAAACCTTCTGCAATCTTATGCGTTGGTTCGTACCCCAGTAGAGAGCTGGCTTTGTCTATGGAGGCTTGTGAGTGTCTCACATCCCCTGGCCTAAAATCACAATAAACTGGTTGGGCCGTTTGGAGGTGGGGAAATTTTTTCGCCAAGTTCGCACGTAAATGTTGATACAGACTATTCAGACTGGTTCTATCACCTACCGCAACATTGTAAACCTGGTTGGTGGCAGCTGCATCGGTTGTTAATGCTGCTAATATGTTTGCTTGTACGGCATTATCTATGTAGCAAAAATCCCGGCTTGTTTCACCATCACCATTAATGTATACAGGCTCATTATTAATCATGGCCGCGATCCATTTGGGAATAACCGCTGCATAAGCACCGTTGGGATCCTGGCGTCGGCCAAAAATATTAAAATAACGCAAGCCGATAGTCCTAAAGTTGTAATTTATAGCAAACACCTCTGCGTAAAGTTCATTAACTAGTTTAGTAACCGCATAAGGCGAAAGTTGCTTGCCAATTTTTTCTTCTACTTTTGGTAAATCTGGATGATCACCGTAGGTGGCACTGCTGGCAGCATAGACAAATCTTTGAATTGTGGCATCCCGGCCAGTAATCAACATATTTAGAAAACCATCAATATTGATTTGATTGGTGGTGGTAGGATCTTCTATACTACCTGGTACTGAGCAAAATGCGGCCTGATGGAGTACAAAATCCACACCTTGGCAAGCTTGTTTACAATCCTCAATTCTGCGAATATCACCGCATATAAAATTAAACCTTTTCCATTGGTTTGCCGTAACCGAGGATTGCACTTGATCTAAGTTGTGTTGATAACCAGTACTGAAATTATCTAGACCAATAACTTGTTGTTCAAGCTTTAACAATTTTTCCAGTAAATTGCTACCGATAAAACCTGCTACACCAGTGATTAACCAGGTCTTAGGTTGTTCCAGTAGTTGATTCTGTAATATTTCGTACTTAGTTAGATTCACGTTCTTAGATCAAATTATTTGCTGAAGAAATATGGAGTTAATTATTTATAACTAGTTGCTTAAGAGCTAGTGACTTCTTGTATGGCATCCAAATATTTTTGAATAACAATTTTTTCATCAAACTCGCGTTCAACCTTGGCCCGTCCCTGTCTTCCCATCTCTGTTCGATCTTCTGGGGATAACTTGAGCATTTTGATAATTTTTTCAGCTAAATCAATGACATTTCGTGTTTTACATAAATAACCGTTGACCCCATCGTTCACTACTTCACGGCAACCTACGGCATCAGTGGTAATGATTGGGCGCCCCATAGCCGCTGCCTCTAACAGGGTGCGCGGTACTCCTTCCCTATAATATGATGGTAATACTATACAATCTGCATCAGCTATTTCGACACGTACATCATCACTGGTGCCAAGATAACGTACCATACCTTCCGCTTTCCACTGCCGCATTTGAGTGGAATCAATGGCTGCTGGATTTTGTACACTTAACTGTCCAAGCAAACAGAATTCTGCGTTCGGGTGATTTTGCCTAACTATGCGAGCCGCGGCTACGTATTCACCTACCCCCTTGTCCCATAGCATACGCGCAATGAGTAAAAACCTAATTTGCTTCTTGAATTGCAATGAGGGTAGCGGTACAGGGGTGAATCTTGATAAATCAACACCAGAGCCGGGTAGTCGTTCGGTTTGTTCAATTCTGACAATTCGATGCTTGACAAATAGATCTAGATCATCATTGTTTTGAAAAAATACCTTAGCCGAACGCGACAATGCTAACCAATACAAAAAATGCACTAAATGTGTTATCCAAGAGTTGTTGATAAATATGGTACCTAACCCAGCGATGTTATTTATTACTGGTATTCCCAATGCATGGGCGGCTAAAGAACCGTAAATATTTGGCTTTACAGTGTAACCAAGAAAAATTGCGGGGCGTTCATGATATAATATTAGATAGAAACGCCAAAATAAGAATAAATCTCGGATAGGGTTAGTGCTTTTATTATGCATCAATAAATGAATATAATTGCAATTTAATTGTTTCAAATCCTTAACGTATTTGTCAGCAGGCGCTATAGCGGTAATCTCCCAATTTTTATTCAGTAAGGCCTTTATCAAGCCAACACGAAAATTTACAAAATTCCAAGTTGTGTTGATAGATATGATAATTTTTTTATTTGTAGCCACAGGTGGTTAGCTTCTTTTAGGTATGATCGCAATATTCATTTTTGCGCCCTAATGGTTTTTATTTTCTAAGCATGTCAACATAAATTTTTTGATATTCATTTACAATCTTGCCAATTTCATAGTTGTTAGCTACTCGTTGTCTAGCGGCTATCCCCAATTTGTCTTTTTCAGCCTCAGCTAAGGATAATATTTCCAAGATTTGTTTTGCAAACGCAGTCATATCTCCCATAGCTACCACCCTCCCGGTGTTACCGACTACAGCAGCAGAGTCACCGACATCAGTTACTACACAGGGTACTCCACAAGCCATGGCTTCTCCCAGTACATTAGGGAAAGCCTCTCCCAAGGAAGATGAAGCTAGTACATCTAGAGCTGCCATTAATCGTGGTATATCGCTACGTCGTCCTAGTAAATGCATTTGTTGACTTAAACCGGTATTGGCTATTGCGGAAGACAAGTCTACATTTTCCCTATCTATATTATCCCCAGCCAGCAAAAAGTTAACATTAGGGTTTTCCTTATATATCAAAGCCGCGGCTTCTATAAAACCCAAGTGATTTTTTTGAATATGAAAACGTCCAATTAAACCAACCAATTTTACTGTTGGTGGTAAGCCTAACTCTTGTCTTACCGAAAGACGTGCTGCATAATTCGGGACAAAGCGTTGTAAATCAAAACCGTTAGGAACAACTACCATTTTGTTTGAGCTATACCCAATTTTTACGTGTATCTCCCTTGCTCGATGTGAGCAAGCAAGTACTTGTTCCGGAATAATGCTTGAAAGCCGTGCACAAAATTTGACTACCGCCAATGTTAGTTTTTTGTTGTTATTTACAGATAGATCCGAATGGTGAATTGACCAAAGTATTTTTTTTACACCAGCTAGTCTAGCTGCCATACCCCCCAATAGATCGGCGTGGTACATCCAGGTATGCACGATATCTGGCTTAAAACGGCGCATAAAGCTTAATAAACGGAAAAATAGTAGTGGATTAGGTGAACTTGGACGCATACTCAGGGCTGTTACCTTAATATTCAAATCTGCAATACGCAGTCCTATTTCTCCCATGGTTGTAAGCGATATCACCGCAACGTCAAAACGGCTACGATCAATGCGCTCCAGTAGTTTAAGCAGCATCATTTCAGCCCCACCGACAGAAAGACCGGTTATTACAAAGAGTATTCTTGTTGGCAACTTAATAACCATATGGCCTAAAAACAGGTGTAACTCGAACGTATCTACCTTGAGCCAAGATGGAGGATATTCCTATAAATTGGAATACTGCCCATGCATAGTCAAGTTGTACCCGGTGACGTGGCCCTTGAAGTTTTCCGAAAACAGAATAAAGAGCAATGAAAACTAAGACATAAGTTATGAAGAATTTGGAAAATTTAGTCCGGAACTTACTTACGATCCTAAATCCAAGGTATGCTGGTATAAACATTAACCAATGGAACAAAGCTGGAAAATCAAGAAAACTATATGCCGTCTCTGTATGAAATGGAACTGGTGTTAAAATAAAGCGAATTAAACCAAATATAGGATTTACAAAATTCTCGCTTATTAAAACGTAAATATAGTTTACTAAGTGGCTATTAAATCTTGAAAGTAAAAAATAAGCAAACAACAATCCAACAAGTAAATACGGTAACTTAGTTCGAAGTTGTTTGTAAGACATATTACTGAAAATAAATGCGCTAATAAACATCAATGGTACATAGAACCTTAGATAGAATAAAACAAAACACCCACATGTAGCAATTATTGCTCCCAAATGCCATCTCTTTTCAAAAAACAAAGAAAAAGATAAAAGTAAAATAACATGCAAAAATAATACTAAGATATCTTTGCCATTCATTATGTTAGACCATGCTAAGATATCGGGATGTAGTAAAAGAAAAATGAAAAAATATATTTGCGAATTTCTGGTGAAAATAAATTCACGTTTAGCAACAATAGCTCCTATCCAGGCAATTAATACGGTTAGCACAACATTTAAAGATACAGGTGCATAATAACCATAGCCGAAGCTGTAAAATGCGAAAGCATTGTACAGGTAATAGGTGACATGCTCACCATGACTAATACCTGCCAGGTAATCCCAGTTACTGCCTATATCAAGGATATTTATACCAGATTTTATGATATCGTGCCCTCCTTCCATATAGACAATATCATCCGAAAAGGTATAGGTTCCATCAAATATAGCGCCATAGTAAAATAAGAAGATTCCAGATTTTAATGTGGAAACTAAAGTTGACGTACCAAAGAGACCAGTAAAACTCAAAGAAACTATAAAAGTTACGATGAAAATTAGCAAAGATGGTATAATTAAGGTTTCTATCGGAAAAGGATGCATTGAGAAAAATATTTCTTACCCTGCCAAAAAATAACCTGATTTTGATGTGATGTGGATTAGCATTTACCAGACTTAGTTTTCAACATGTTGCATATAGCTAGATCATTAAGGATATTGCACAAAATAAGTTTCTTCACTATGGATGTAAGCAACAGCAAACATATTTAATTAAACTTAACTGTTAAGTGTTACAAAACACTATTTGTCTGTCGAATTATGTAATTTGGATAACCTATCGAACAAATGTTCCCACATTGTCATGACTTTTTCCACGGAAAAGCGCTCTTTGGCTTCACTTGCCATCAATCCAAATTTTTGACGCAAAGAGTCCTCGTTCATTAGTCGATCTAAAGCACGTTCCAATGCCCCCACATCACCGTTAGGTACTAATAAACCATCAATTTCATGACGAATAATATTACGTGGTCCCGAATCACAGTCAAAACTTACAACTGGCAAGCTGTGTGCCATAGCTTCTACTATCGCATTAGAAAATCCTTCCGAATATGATGTGACAACACATAAACTAGAACGCATATACCAATCTGCGATATTACCTACTGTTCCTGGGAGCAAGATCCGACCAGATAAATTCAGATCTCTAATTTGCTTCTCCAAGGCTGGGCGTTGCTCACCTTCTCCCAATATTGTTAGGTTCCAATCCGAATAACGTCCGGCAAGCTTAGCAAAAACAGTAATCAGTAAATCGAAGCCCTTTACCTTGTTGAGCCTACCAACCGCTAGCACATTTTTTTTTCCAGGATCCAGTATCGTGCATGGCAGCAATTTGGGAGGCTGGATCGGTAGTGGCCACGGAACAGCATTGGGTATTGCTTCAACCTTAGATGCATAGGTATTACGCTTCAACCATTCTGTAGCTTCTTTGGTTGGGGTAACGACAGCGCTCAAGTTTTTATAGGCATAGCTACTAATCAGGTGCCTAATTTTTCCAACATTTTCCAACGGAGGATATGAGTGTTCAGTCCCTACGGTTACGGTACTTGATAAACCAGTAGACGCTAGCGCTAACAGGGTATTGGACACAGTCATGAAACCAATGGCAATATCCGGTTTTAATTGGATTAAAATGCGACGTAGAGCAAGGATGCGGCCTAGGTTATTTTTTATAATTCCCAAATAGCTTGGTTTTTCACCAGGCAAACTAAGACTCAAACACTCTATCCTATCATGGAGTTGATAAAACCCAATTTTATTGCTGGATAGGGTAACTACTTTTATTTCCCAGTTTTTGAGGGCCAAATAGTTTGCAACGGTGGACAGAACGCGTTCAGATCCACCGGGCGCAAGGGACTCTATAACCAGTAACAATCGCATATTTTAAATTCAATTTTTAACAAACCCACCAATAGCTCCCCCCAACAATGATACCAGGGTATTAGTATCAAGAACTTCTTTTCTTAAACGGGTTAATTTTTGGCCAATACTGGGAGCACCCTCTAAAATGCGCTCTGAAGCTGCTGTATCTTCTAAATGTTCCCGCACTAGCCTATCAAACTCAGCCTCACCATTCTCCATGTTGTCAACTATTAACTCAAATAAGCGAACTGGTGCAATTCGTAAAATTTCAGAATTTATAGTATATTCAGCATGATGACCTTTGGATTTTAGGTATTGTTCTAATTCACGCTTTTCTATTGGGTCTTCTAGGGATATTTCTACTTTACCCTTGTCAAAATTAGCATACTGGTTGTTGGCAGCCAATCGAATTACAATATCGCCTAAGATAGCTGCTCTATTGATGGTTTCGTATTTCAAGGCCGAGGTCAAACGCAACGATTTGACTTTATATTCCGGAATCCGAAGCATAGTGGCCAACTCGTAGTTGGACTTATCCTGGTAATCACTGGTCCTACGCAGAAGGTAAAACACTGCCAACTCGACCTCGCGCTTAGTCAAGCTACCAAAGCCACCGGCAAGAAATATTTCTAAAAACCGGACTGCAAATTCTTGTTGTTCAGTTTTTGTCACAATTCACAGCTACGGGTATAAATAGTTGTTTACACAATAATTATAGATTGGCATTAGCATAAATTATAGCTATACTCCACATCAATTAGTATACAGCTATTCTAGAGCAAAGGGATGGCAATATACAAACCACATTTATTGTTGTATATTGGGGACGCAATTTATGAACAACCTGCATCCTTTGGAGTAACCAATTAGTGAAACTAGAAACGGTAGCCCTACATGTCGGCTATAAATCCGAACCCGAGGCCCGTGCGGCTACTGCTCCCATATATCAAACCACATCCTTCACTTTTGATGATACCCAACATGGGGCCGATTTATTCGATCTCAAAGTCGCCGGTAATATCTATACCAGAATTATGAATCCAACGCAAGCGGTGTTGGAGCAGCGATTGGCTGCAATGGAAGGTGGTGTAGGTGCCCTGTGCGTTGCCTCGGGTATGGCAGCAATTACCTACTCAATTCAGTGCTTGGCCGAAGTTGGTTGCAATATTGTTAGTTCTAGCCAGCTATATGGTGGAACTTACAATCTATTTGCCCACACTTTTCCACGTCAGGGTATAGAGGTGCGGTTTTCTGCTATTGACGATTATGCCCGTTTAGAATCGCTCATAGATATCAATACTAAAGCCATATTCTGTGAATCTATTGGTAATCCAGCTTGTAACGTGGCTGATATTCCGAAGTTAGCAGAAATAGCACACCGGCATGGGGTACCATTGATTGTGGATAACACGGTGCCAACTCCATTCTTGTGCCGTCCCTTTGAATTGGGAGCTGATATTGTAATTCATGCGTTAACCAAATATATTGGTGGTCATGGAACAAGTATTGGTGGGGCAATTGTGGATTCAGGTAAGTTTGACTGGGCTGAAAATGCCCAACGTTTTGCCATGTTAAATACCCCAGATCAGTCCTACCATGGGGTAGTGTACACAGAGGCTTTAGGACCTGCCGCCTACATCGGGCGCTGTCGGGTCGTGCCTTTGCGCAATATGGGTGCTGCAATTTCACCATTTAATGCATTTTTAATCATGCAGGGGTTGGAAACTTTGGGATTGCGGATGGAACGCCATTGCGACAACGCGTTGCAGGTAGCCAAACATTTGCAACAGCATCCACAGGTAAGCTGGGTCAATTATGCTGGTTTACCCACTAGCCCCTATCATGAACTATGTCAAAAACTTACTGGTGGCAAGGCCTCCGGGATCTTGAGTTTTGGTATTCGTGGGGGTAAAGAGGCTGGGGCCAAGTTCATAGACGCATTACAGATGATCTTGCGTTTGGTAAATATTGGTGATGCTAAAACTTTAGCCAATCATCCAGCCACTACTACTCATCGCCAGCTTAGCACAGCAGAACTAGCAGCAGCCGGAGTTCCTGAAGATATGATCCGGCTTTCCATTGGTATCGAGCATATTGATGATATTTTAGCAGATATCGATCAAGCATTGGCAAAAACTCAATGATTACCGGAGAGGATTGGCATAGAATAATATTATAATTGTGGTCTTATGTGGGACGTTCTGCGTCCCTGGCGGCGTTTCTACTCTGGAGCGTCGCTGCCATCAGGTGTTAAGCCTTAAAAGCATATTTTTTGCTTACGTTTAAGATGATCAAAATGTTTAGGTATTAGATATTTATGACGATGCGCATCGCGTTCTCTTACAACATCTGGAGATTCCAAAAATAGTAATTTTAAACTACTAAATAAGGTTCCAGCATCCAATTTTGATGTAAAGATATACATGAATCGGAAAATTACTAGTAGGATAGATTCATGCTTCAATGTTTGGATCAACAACCACTGAACTATGAACGCGGCTCTGGGTACCATTTTGTGCTTAACGCGAAAAACGCGCATAAACTTTAGACCAAGATCCAAATATCACAGCAAATACCTCCGTGGAGCACCTGTTCTGATAATCTAGAAAACAGCTTTAAGAAAAATCCTGTTATTTTTTAGTATGCTATCTTTATCGTCATCTCGTTTTGGTAAAATTGGTATGATTCTTTTCCACTGGTCATCACGTAGTATAAATCTATCCACAATTTGCAGTAAGAACTACAGTTAGTTTAGCATAATAATATTATATGTCAACATGTACTAAACAATTTGAGATTTGGTAACCATGCCTAAAAAGTTTTTCAAAAAAATAAGCTCACAAGCCAATAGTATAGTAAATAATCGCAGCTTACGCTTATTTGGTGATGTATTGCACTCGCCGTTTCTTTGGCATCTTAACCGGCGTTCTATTGCACGAGCTTTCGCCATAGGATTGTTTATTACCGTACTGCCAGTTCCTATTCATATGTTACTAGCCACTGCTAGTTCCATAATCTTTAGAGCCAATCTCCCACTAGCTATTGCCTTGGTATGGGTAAATAACCCGATTACCATGCCTGCAGTATTCTACTTTTGCTACCTACTGGGTGCCTTTATTTTAGGGCGTCCAATCGCATGGTTTGATTTTTCCCTACCCGAAGCTGGGATCCTAGCTGGCATCAGTTCAAGTTTTCTACCGTTGACCATTGGCAGTGTGATAGTAGGAACTATTTTAGCCACGACAAGTTATTGTATAATTAACTGGCTTTGGCGTTGGCATATACTATATCAGTGGCAAAATAGGCGTAAGGAAATACCGCAGATTGGTGGATAGTTGGGAACGTATGTCTATCTGTTTCAATGCGTTTCTTACACTGGGTATAATCTGTACATAGATTGGAAAATTAATAGTATGGTAGATTTGTTCAAGCGACAAATTATTCTCCAAGTACAAACCGCAAGCTTGCAATGAATAAAAAATAATCACGAACAGCTTTTTTTGGCTATTAATATGGTCTATACTAAATATTAGTCTTAGAATGATATATCCAACGACCTAGTAATTCCTTGGTTTCCACAATTTAATAACGCTTGTGAGGTAACCGGCATGATCACCCTCCCCCTATGGCATAGGGCAATAGTTGCACAAACCTGCATAGCAATCAGCACCTTGGCTATTCTAACCACGGTTATTCAGATTACATATGCTGCCCCTGTAAACAACAGCGCTGAGGTAACGGTTAAAGCAGTTAAGCCTAATCCCAATAACCAGACCAAAGCCAATATTGATCCATCGCGTATGGATGTTTACAGCATGGTTATAGCCTACAGAAAACCCGTGCGTGCCCGCGACTTGATGAGCAAGCAGGAACGGCGCGAATATAGGTTAGCCATGCGTGCGGCTCAAACTCCTGAAGCTAAACAGCAAATCAGGGAAATAACCTTTACTCGCCTCATAGCTAGAGCCAACGCCCAAGGTATGGTAATAGTCGTAGAACCACGTTGGGCAGCAGTTACCAGATGGCAGGAATCAAGCGGCAAAGAGCCAAAACCGGTCACAGAATCTGCTAATCCACAACGAAAAACCAACCGTGCCGTGGAAGTAGTTCCAGTGCATACAGCAGCTCACCCAGCTCCAGTGCATCACTAAGCACACAACTCAAACTATTCTACCACCCCAAAGGTGGTAGAATGCGTTATTTAGTATACCCACAATCTCGAGTAATATACCAAGAATCTAAAATGGTCCGTCCAAGATCAAGAGCAACATACGTGCGATTATGCGTTGCAACCACATCTTTGTTCCGGATTACTAGCTTAAATTAAGGCTTACCAACCATGCTAAATAACAAAGATTTTGCATTTATACTATTGACATCGATCTTAATCGTATCCCCAGGCTTAAATTTACCCGCCAACAGATCTTGAGCCAAATAATTATCAATATGCTGTTGAATAGCACGCTTCAGCGGACGTGCCCCGTAAACTGGATCAAAACCAACTTGACCAAGCCAATCCAAGGCCAATGGACTAATCTGTAACTGAATATCCTTATCACCTAAACGCCGCTGTAATAATTGCAACTGAATCTGAGCAATAGCTCGAATTTGCTCCGGTAACAACGGGTGAAAGACCACGATTTCATCCAAACGATTAATAAATTCTGGTCTAAAATGCTGACCTACTATGCCTAAAACAGCCGACTTTATCTCCTGATAACGTTCCTCGCCGGCAATTTCTTGTATCAATTGCGAGCCTAAATTAGAAGTCATCACCACAACTGTATTCCGAAAGTCCACGGTACGGCCATGACCATCAGTCAAACGCCCATCATCTAACACCTGCAATAAAATATTGAACACATCTGGATGGGCTTTTTCTACCTCATCCATCAGAATAACCGCATAAGGCTTGCGGCGCACTGCCTCTGTTAAATACCCACCTTCTTCGTAGCCTACATAGCCCGGGGGAGCACCGATAAGACGCGCTACTGAGTGCTTTTCCATAAATTCACTCATATCTACACGAATCATTGCCGTTTCGGTATCAAACAAAAATTCAGCCAAGGCTTTACATAATTCAGTTTTACCCACACCAGTAGGTCCTAAAAACAAGAAACTGCCATTGGGACGATTAGGATCAGACAACCCAGCTCGCGAGCGCCGAATAGCATTTGCGACTACCCGCACTGCTTCATTTTGACCAACCACCCGCCGCTGTATATTAGCCTCCATCTGTAACAGTTTTTCCCTTTCCCCTTCTAGCATCTTAGACACTGGAATACCAGTCCATTTTGATACTATATCGGCTATTTCCTCTTCAGTAACTTTATTACGTAATAACTTCATACCCTGGTTATCAGTTAAATTCCCTGCTGCTAACCGTTTTTCTAATTCCGGAATTCTACCATACTGAATCTCAGCCATTCGTGACCAATCTCCAGCCCGGCGTGCAGTTTCCAACTCTATGCGTGCCCGATCCAATTCCTCCTTAACGTGAGTATTACCCTGCACCGCAGATTTTTCAGCTTTCCAAATCTCCTCCAGATCACTAAATTCCCGTTCTGTCTTGGTAATCTCCTGTTGTAAATCAGACCAACGCTTTTTACTTGCTGCGTCCTTTTCTTTGGCTACGGCCTCGCGCTCTATTTTTAATTGAATCAATTTCCGGTGCAAACGATCCATAGATTCCGGCATGGAGTCGATTTCCATCCGAATGCGTGATGCTGCCTCATCTATCAAATCAATTGCCTTATCCGGCAATTGCCGATCGGATATGTAACGATGCGACAAAGTGGCAGCAGCGACTATCGCAGGATCGGTAATATCTACCCCATGATGTACTTCATAACGCTCTGCCAAACCACGTAAAATGGCTATAGTGGACTCTACCGTTGGCTCGTTAATCAAAACTTTCTGAAATCTACGCTCTAAAGCCGCGTCTTTTTCCACATGTTTTCTATATTCATCTAAAGTGGTTGCTCCAACACAGTGTAATTCACCTCTGGCCAAAGCCGGTTTTAACATATTGCCAGCGTCCATAGCACCTTCTGCTTTGCCAGCTCCCACCATAGTGTGTAATTCATCGATAAATAATATTACATTGCCCTCTTGCTGTGCAAGATCCTTAAGCACTGCCTTTAATCTTTCTTCAAATTCACCACGAAACTTAGCCCCAGCAATAAGAGCACCCATATCCAAAGATAACAAACGTTTACCCTTTAGGCCCTCCGGAACTTCACCGTTTACTATCCGTTGTGCTAAACCCTCTACTATTGCTGTTTTACCAACACCAGGTGCTCCTATCAACACCGGATTATTTTTAGTACGGCGCTGTAATACTTGAATAGTGCGCCGAATTTCATCATCTCTACCAATTACCGGATCTAATTTGCCCTTTTCGGCGCGCTCGGTTAAATCTATAGTAAAACGCTCTAACGCCTGTCGTTGCTGTTCAGCATTGGCATCATTTACTTTGTGTCCGCCGCGAATGCGATCTACAACTTGAGCGATAACATCTCTATTCGCTCCACTTTTACGCAACAATGTTCCTAGATTACCATTATCTTCTATTGCGGCTAAAATGAATAATTCCGAAGTTAGATAGGTATCTTTACGTTTTTGTGCTAGTTTATCTGTTACATTGAATAGTTTTATTAAATCATTGGATAAATGCAATTCACCATTGTTACCAGATACGGTTGGTAATTTATCCAATAGACTTTCCAAACCAGAACTTAGCTGGCTAACATTAACATTAGCTTGAGTCAAGAGCGACCGGGCCATACTGCCGTCTTGGTTAAGCAAAGCCAGCATAAAATGCGCCGGTTCAATAAATTGGTGATCGCGACCTACAGCTAGCGACTGGGCGTCGGCTAAGGCTGTTTGCATGGCATTAGTTAGTTTATCCATACGCATTGCTATCACTCCTACTGTATACTAAAATTTGTTCTCTATTGTGCTTAATATTGAGTGGGACGACAGATATTTCAAGATGGATGCAGTGGATATGGTTTAAAATTTAGGTTGCGGCCTGCACGCAATGTTGATTGTAAAAATTTTGACCGTTCCTATACTCCAGAGTGAAAATGCAGCTAAGAATGCTCCAATGTCCTTACAAAAAACAAACCTGATTGTTCCCAAGCTCCTGCATCACATAAGAACATATTGATATAAATACGTAACAATTTTATCAACAGTATACGTTACATTAAAAAAGTTTAAATTCAAACTATACACTCCAAATATGCTATATCCACAAAATTATGATGTTATAGTGGTAGGTGGCGGCCATGCTGGCACTGAAGCGGCCTTGGCTGCGGCTCGAATGGGCAAAGCTACATTATTGTTAAGTCACAGCTTAGAAACCATAGGCCAAATGAGTTGTAACCCAGCTATAGGCGGTATAGGCAAGGGCCATTTGGTATGTGAAATAGACGCCTTAGGTGGACTTATGGGGCGGGCCGCAGATTTGGGTGGTATTCAATTCCGGACCATAAATGCCAGCAAGGGGCCAGCGGTGCAAGCCACCAGGGTACAAGCTGATCGAATCCGTTATAAGGCTGCGGTTAGAAAGGCAATTGAAAATCAGGCTAATCTAGATTTTTTCCAACAAGCAGTGGATGATCTAATTTTGGTAGGCGACCAAGTACGTGGTGTCGTAACTCAAATGGGGTTGCGCTTTCAGGCACCAACGGTAATATTAACCGTAGGTACCTTCTTAGGTGGACGTATTCATATCGGTTTAACTCAATATAGTGGCGGTAGAGCAGGAGAACCACCTGCTCTGGTATTGGCAGAAAAACTCCGGGCCGTACTACCCAAGGTGCAACGCCTAAAAACAGGAACACCGCCCCGTATTGATAGCCGCACTATTGATTATACGGTATGTTTAGAACAACTTGGTGATCGTCCAGCTCCCGCATTTTCTTATTTGGGACATGGAAAAGATGAACCAACTCAGATTAGTTGCTATATTACGCGTACCAATGCGAAAACCCATGCGGTTATTCGTAGCGGATTAGAACGCTCACCGCTGTATACCGGTATCATTGAAGGCGTTGGACCGCGCTATTGTCCATCCATAGAGGATAAGATAGTGCGTTTTGCTAATAGAGAAGGCCATCAAATATTTCTGGAACCAGAGGGTTTAGATACCAATGAAGTATACCCCAATGGAATTTCTACAAGCTTACCCTTTGATATTCAACTAGCTTTGGTGCGCACCATTCCCGGTTTGGAACACGCTCATATTACTCGTCCCGGTTATGCAATTGAATATGATTTTGCTGATCCCCAGCAATTGTTGCCTTCACTAGAAACACGTCACATTCGAGGTCTTTTTTTAGCCGGTCAAATCAACGGTACTACCGGCTATGAAGAAGCAGGCGCCCAAGGATTATTGGCTGGAATCAATGCCGTGTGTTATTTACGTGGTGATGAACCATGGGTACCTCAGCGCGATGAGGCCTATCTTGGGGTATTGGTAGATGATCTAATTAGCCGCGGAGTTAACGAACCCTATCGGATGTTTACCAGCCGTGCTGAATATAGATTGTTATTACGGGAGGATAATGCGGATTTGCGGCTTACTAACCATGGTCGTAAATTGGGTTTAGTTGGAGAACAACAGTGGCGCAGTTTCAACACACGTTATAATGCTATTGAACAGGAACGCAAAAGGTTAGGTGAGCTGTGGGTGCGTCCAGCAACATTGAATGCCGAATTAACTGCTGCCATATACGGTACCGGTCCCATACGCGATGCTAAGGCTATAGAGTTGTTAGCACGGGCTAATGTGGACTATAATCTCTTAATGCAGGTTCCCAATATTGGACTGGAAACTTCACATCCCGAGATTGGGAAACAGTTAGAGATACAACTGCATTATGCTGGTTATATTGAACGGCAAAAAATGGAAATTGCACGCCAACGGCGGAATGCGAATACTCCAGTGCCTGTTGGTTTAGATTACTCTAAAATTCACGGTTTATCCAACGAGGTTCGAGAAATTCTGCAACGCCATCAACCGGTTACTGTAGGACAGGCCGCCCGTCTATCTGGTGTAACCCCGGCTGCGATTTCATTACTGATAATATACTTAAAAAGCAGTGGGCAAGCACCGGCACCAGGTTAGGCACGACCGCGTTGTATGCGTTGTAATAATCCGTTGGTGGAGGTATCATGGGAACTGACCTGGGTGTCGTCCTGGATTTCTTTGAGTATTACACTGGCAAGTTGTTTACCCAGTTCTACACCCCATTGGTCAAAAGAGTTAATGCCCCAAATGCTGCCCTGGACAAATACCTTATGTTCATAAAGTGCTAACAAACTACCTAGGGTATAGGGGGTAAATTTATCTACCAATATGGTATTAGTGGGACGATTACCCAAAAATACTTTGTGCGGTGCCAGGGATGCAATTGCAGCTGAATCATAACCTTGCGCCTGGAGTTCAGCAGTTACTTGCGCTAAATCCTTACCTAGCATCAAGGCCTCGGTTTGGGCTAGGCAATTGGCTAGCAACTTGGCCTGGTGATCACCATATTCGTTGTGGCTATGCACCGCAGCTATAAAGTCACAGGGAATAACCTGAGTACCTTGGTGTATAAGTTGGTAAAAAGCATGTTGCCCATCGGTGCCGCTAGCGCCCCAAACTATTGGACCAGTTGCATAATTAACTTGGTGCCCGTGTCTGGTGGTGTATTTGCCGTTACTTTCCATATCCACTTGTTGCAGGTAAGCTGGAAAATAGCGTAAATATTGGTCATACGGCAAGATCGCATGGGATTTAAACTCTCCAAAGTTTATATACCAAATCCCAATTAATCCCAACAATACAGGCAAGTTTTTGGACATGGGGGCAGTTGCAAAATGATGGTCCATGGCATAAGCACCATCTAGCAACTCGTAAAAGCGTGGCATTCCTATCGCTAGGGCTATGGGCAAACCTATGGCTGACCATAGGGAGTAGCGGCCACCAACCCAATCCCAAAATTCAAACATGTGTTCGGTGGCAATGCCAAATTCTGCTACTTTAGCCGCGGCAGTTGATATTGCCACAAAGTGCTTAGAAATAGCGGCTTCGTTTTGGGAATATGCGGCTAATAACCAATTTCTGGCAGTAATGGCATTGGTTAAAGTTTCCTGCGTGGTAAATGTTTTGGAGGCAATTATGAACAGTGTAGTATGCGGATTTAAAGGTTTTAAGGTTTCAATAATGTGGGTGGCATCCACGTTAGATACAAAATGCACTTTGGGACCATCGTGATAATATCCCAAGGCTTTGGTAACCATCAGCGGCCCTAAGTTAGATCCACCGATACCAATGTTGACCACGTCCGTAATAACTTGGCCGCTGTAACCACGCCATGCCCCTGTACGCACTTGATTGCTAAATTGCTCCATATGCGCTAATACACTTTTAACTGCTGGCATTACATCTTTGCTATCTACCACAAATTGTTGCTTTGAGCGATTACGCAATGCCACATGTAGTACGGGACGTTGTTCGGTGTTATTAATTTTAACGCCGGCAAACATGCTGTGGATAGCATCAGTCAAGCCAGTTGCTGTTGCCAGGTCAATTAATAACTCTAGGGTTTTAGCCGTGATGCGATTTTTTGAGTAATCAAGGAATATGCCAGCTGCTTCGGCATGCAGTTGCGCAAAACGCTGGGGATTAGCTGTGAATAAATCATGCAAGTGCAGGTGCGACAATTCATGCCAATGAGCAACTAAGTTTTGCCATTGTGGGGTCTGAGGGAGCAAGGTCATTGCTTAATAGTTGTATGTAAAGGTGTTAAAGTGAGAACCCCCCTAAGCAGTTCCCGCCTGTGGCGGAAACCTTAATCGGGGATATGCAAAATCTGATGTTTATTCCTCGGCTATAATTTCGACCGTTATAGTCGCATCAACCCCACTATGCAAATGAATCATAACTTCGTGCACTCCTACAGAACGTAGAGGAGTTGGTAAGCGTACATCGCGTTTGCTGATTTGGTGACCAGCACTCTGTAGCGCTGCGGCAATATCTGTGGTAGTTACAGATCCAAATAACCGCCCTTCGTCACCAGCCCGCCGTGCTATGGTGATGACAAAGTCTGCCAGTTTGGCCTTGCAGGCTTCAGCATCGGTTAATAGGGCTAGTGCATCGCGTTCTAACTCGTTGCGTTGTTCCTCAAAGGCTTGTATGTTAGCCACATTGGCTATCACTGCCCGTCCGGTGGGGAGGAGATAATTGCGGCCATATCCCGGTTTAACTGCAACCCTGTCACCAAGGTTACCAAGATGCTCAACTCGCTTTAATAAGATTACTTCCATTGATTAGTTCTCAAAAACTTTAGACCTAGATTTTAGTGAAATACCTACAATATTTGATCGTTGTCGCACTGAAGTTTGGAAACGCATCTGAAGACGCTCCTGCATCCCTACAACACCATTTGGTGTTAAAAAATTGTAATTACCGAGACTGTTTGTAACCAAATCAGTAAAATATTCTACACTAAATGCTGCTTCTATTTTATTAAATACCGGATTTTACGAAAATTACGGTTTAGACCCTGTTCCAGATCCTAGCTTGCCCCGAAAATCAAAAACAACATCCACCAGTCCAATGAATGTTACAAAGGTAACCGCCGGCACCGTTAATATTATGAGAATAAAATATAAAACCACCACCCACATGGAGTGTAAAATGGTTTGTAATATTACGCCATGAATTACTGCTAATCCTTGTATAAACCA
>JXSN01000003.1 GCA_001276605.1 Achromatium sp. WMS2 | reverse complement strand
CCTCCATTCAATATCTGCATGGCTCCAGTAACGACAATAGAGATGGCGCCGGCATTACCGGTGGCCGTTGGAGCATCATACCCAGATTGGGACGTAATATAGCCACCATTGATGGTTAAAGCTCCAGCATGTACCGTTACATTGCCAGCTTGGCCTTTAGCCTTGGTTTCACTGCCCAAGATCGAGCCGTTAATTACTTGCATATCCCCACTAACATGAACTATTACATCTCCAGCTTTCCCTTGAGCATAGGCAGTAGTGGCAACCATTCCCTGATTCACAATTAGTTTGTTAGCTTGGATACTGATACCACCGGCGGCATCTACGGTACCATTGTCATTTGTAAGAGCAGCTCCAAGGATATTAACGTTACCACCACTAAGTGCTAAATTACCTCCACTATTGCTGCTTACGCTTATCGAGCTGGCTTGTATGGTTATGTTACCATCACCAGATGGCAAAGTACCACTTATTGGTACTGTTGTTGCACTATTGCCTTGGGCATAAATCCGTAAATTGCCCTGTGGTAAAGCTAAAACTGCATTATTAATCGTTATGGAGCCACCGGCTAAATTTACACTAGCACCGGTTGGAACGTGCAATTGACCGGTGTTGAGTTGAATCGGCTGGGCGGGGGTTAAAAAACCAAAGGCCTTAGGGGCAGCTGCGGTAAAACTACTTCCAGCAGGCATGGCAGCATTGTAACTGTTTCCATCATCAAAGACCAATTGTTGGGCAGTACTGACATGAAATCCACCCTTGACATCTACTGTACTATGGGGACCGAAAATAATGCCATACGGATTTATGAAATAGAAATCCGCATTGGGAAGTTGGGAAATTATAGCACCATCTATATTGGATGCATTACCGCCTGTTACCCGGCTAATTACATTGCGTAATGAATCAGCTCCACTAAAAGTAGCAGTTTGATTTTGCTCCAAATTAAAACTAGTGAAGCTATGAAATAAATTATTGCCTACTGTGGTGCCAAGGTTTTGTGGAATGGCAAAGTTGGGACCGTTTAGAGTTGCAGCCGCCCCTGCACTACCGTCAGTTACAATTTCAGCGGCCAACGGCACACTGACCAGTAAAGTCATCACCCATACGGGGACTAAAGCAATTTTTGGGAACATAATCTTTCTCCAAATTGCAGCCAATACTACTTAAAATGTATTTTTGATAGCAAATAACTTGGTTATTTATAACAAATCACAATAAATCAAGCTTATAAGCACGGATTATATGCATTAGGTCAGTGCCAGTTATGTTTTTAACCCCTGCAAAACATACGCATCAATTGGTGTACTATAACCTTTGGCACTCACGGTACAACATTGTCCAAACTCAAATTCTGCTTTCGTTAGCTCCCAAGTATCCCGAGCCACTAAAATCCCTTCAGGCGGCGCGTTACTTTCCATACGCTGTGCTAGATTTACCGGAGCTCCTATTACAGTATACTCTATTCTTGTCAAGGACCCCAAGTTGCCCACAATAACCCTACCTGTGTTAATGCCAATACGAACTTTTAAATCAATATCTCCTAATGGTTGCCATTTCATCTTCAACTCCTTAACCTTAGCCTGCATTTCTAAAGCAGCATTTAGGCACCGCTTGGCGTGATCTGGTTGCTCCCAGGGATCATTGAAAAAGGCTAAAATTCCGTCGCCCATGAATTTATCTACAGTACCACCGTGGGCAAATAAAATACGTGCCATAGCTTCCAGATAATCGTTTAAAAATTTATGTACCAATGCCGAATCTTTGTCAGAGCTCCACTTGGTAAATCCAACAATATCAGAAAACAATATGGTCAATTCCTTATTTACTGGTAATAAATCAGTACGATTTTCCTTTAAAATTCTAGCTGCCAACGCTCGTGGAAAATATCTGGTCAAGGCATTTTCTATGAGAATGCGTTTTTTATGAGCATAAAATAGTTGTAACAGTATTGTAGCTAGCCAAGCTGACAATACCCCCATGCCGGGACTTATGAACCAAGGCCGGATTAAAAATCCAAACCAAGACCAGATAGCCCACACCGCCAGCAATATGATAAGGATGGTAAATCCTAAGTGAGTTTTCCATATCTGCTGCAGGCTATTAACCCATAGTATACACAATATAAGTATAGCGGTAACAATTAGTTTTAATCGCTGAGAATATTCATCAATCAAGGCCCCGGTTAATATCCCATTAATTATACTAGTGTGAATTCCCGAGAGTGGATAGATAGCCTCTACCGGTGTAGAACCAAAATCCTTATGAGTGGTAGTAATGTCGGCTGCAATGACTATTCCACCATCCCACAGATTTAAGAGTTCATCCTCCAAATCAGGATCCTTAGTGGCAGCTACTACTCTATCTAATGGAATACGCTTCCAGGTTTTGACCCATAAATCTGGGTATGGAATCCATACGCAACCCATATGATCTATAGGTATAGCTAGTACCTTGTCCCCATAAACAAGTTTTACCTCGTTGCCAGCATCAATGGTTATTTGGGCCGGATTTAATCTAAGGAAGCTTACTGCCAATGCCAATGCCAAGCTGGGAACGTACCCACCTTCCCATTGAAAGAACAGGCATGATTTACGGTATAAACCATCAGTATCTGGATATCCTCCGATATGCCCTAAATGAAGACTATGTTTAGCTAACTCTATGTTTGGTAACAAAAAAGTGCTAGCAACTGGAATGGATCCCTTGTTAATAACCTTGGGATACCACAGATGTGCTCGTAAAACTTTAGCCTCCTCTGGCGTAAAATTTCTACCGGAAAATTTAGTAATTTCAGCATCTATAGGAACCACTGCCAACACCAAAGCCTCCATATTAGATGCAGCCTGCACCATAGCCCGATCACCCACTGGACTTTTAAGCCCAAAGAAAATAAAATCCATGCCACCTACCAACCCCCCATTACCCAGTATCTGTAACAAATCGGCAAAAGCCTCCCGATTGTCAACAGCAGGTCCCAAATTACGTACGGCACTGTCATTTAAATCTACTGGAAATATGCGTGGACTAATCTGTAGCGGCGCAATTTTAAGCCGTAAATTAAAAAGCAAATCACCAAATTCTCGATCCCAAGTATGCCAAACACCCAAATAAGCCAGCAGCATAAAGCCAGCACAGACTATACCTGGAATCCAGATCACGGTTTTAATTTGTATGTTCAATCTTATTTTATTTTACTCAATTATCCAGTTTTTTATCTTGATAAAACGTGTACTATACATCCGTTCGTGAAGATTGTAAAATTTATGACTTGATGATCAAGCTACTAAATTTATGATAATACCTTATACCACCTTAATTAAAATATTCAATTCTTAAGGTACATCTACCAAGTTAGGCAGGTAATTGCCCGTGATTATCAATTTTTTGCACTATAAATGATTAATAACCAAGTGTTTTTGTCAACCATACATAGTTGCCTATTTTTCATTTTAAGTATCTAGTTTTACGAGACATACGCATACTGGAGGAGAGAGATGATTAGCCCCATAACGGTTCCGCTGTAAAATAGTTTATTGCCATTATTGTAACCGATGGCACACGCTCTTCACACTGCGACATTAAACCAGCCCAGCTATATATTCAACCTACACATAACAACTATATAACTTGAATCAGTTTAGTAAGCTCATAATTTTTGGATTAACCCTAATAATAATCACAAGTGGTCATACTGCCCCCAACCAACCCCGTATTGGCCTAGTACTAAGTGGCGGAGGTGCTCGCGGGGCTGCTCACATTGGTGTTTTGAAGGTTTTAGAACGACTGCATGTGCCTATCCACGTTATCGCCGGAACTAGCATGGGAGCCTTAGTTGGCGGTGTTTACGCAAGCGGAATGCCCCTGGACGAAATGGAACGTCGCCTTACTGAAGTTAATTGGGATACCATGTTCACTGACGACCCGCCGCGCCCTACCTGGCCAATTCGTCGTAAACGTGGGGCCGAGCGTCCGACTTGGGATTTTAGCATTGGTTGGCGTAACGGCGAATTTTGGTTACCCAAAGGCTTTATCTCAGGCCAAAAGATCCAGCTGTTTTTGACTGACTTGGTAAAAAATGCTGAATATATACAAAACTACGATGACTTACCAATTCCATTTCGAGCCATTGCTACTAATCTTGAAAATGGCCAAATACAAATATTTGATAGTGGTCCCCTATCAATCAATTTAAGAGCCAGCATGTCAGTGCCTGGTTTTTTTACACCAGTAGAATATAACGATAAGTTATATGTGGATGGTGGATTAGTGCGTAATTTACCAGTAGATATCGCCCGCAGCATGGGAGCCGATGTAATTATAGCGGTTAACCTAGGCGGTAGTTATCTAAAGCGTGAGCAATTAGGCAATATTTTGGGGATTACTGGTCAAATGATCACTATTTTAACCGAACAGAACGTGCAACGTTCCTTAGCCGAACTTAATCCAAATATCGATATCCTAATTACCCCCGATCTGGGAGATATAGAATCCACAAACTTTGCCAGGGTCAAGGACGCTATTCCAACTGGTGAAACCGCTGCTCAGGCCGTAGCTGGCCAACTTAGCCGTTATCAAATAAGTCCCAAAGCCTATGCCTCGTGGCAACATCAGCGGCAACACCCAAATAAACCCCAGCCTATTGTGGTAGATAATGTCCAAATACAAGGTCTGAATCAAATTAATCCTCACATATTTAATCCACTAATTCAACACCAAGATCATTTTAATCTTAATCGACAACTTTTGGAGCAAGATATCCAAAAGATATACAGTACCGGTGATTTTGAACGCATTAGCTACCAACTAAAACGACACCGGCAACAATCATTGCTAATTGTAGATGCCTTAGAAAAAACCTGGGGACCTGGCTACATAAGTTTCGGACTAGGTCTCATGGATGATAACCGTGGCGATAGCCGCTTTGGCTTACGTGCTAATTATCGTCAAACATGGATTAATCAACTGGGTGCTGAATGGAATACGGACTTAATTTTTGGCAATATACCTGAAATATATAGCGAATTTTATCAGCCGTTATTTACAGATCGTATGGCCTTTATAGCACCATATCTTAATGCCAGTGTAACTCCGCTGCATATCTATTCCGAATCCAATCGTATTGCGCGCTATAGCACCAAACAAATATTTTTAGGTGTTGATTTTGGTCTTACTTTGAATAAAAACACGGAATTACGCATTGGACCGTATTGGCAAGTGCGTCAGTTTGATCTAGATACCGGTAGTCCCACCTTACCAGAAGCTAATATTCAAGATACAGGCCTGCAAACGCGGATCTTTTTCGACAATTTAGATAGTGGTTATGTACCGCGTCATGGCCAACGATTCAAACTAGAATATCAGTATGTGAATCAGATCAGCAATATTTTAAGTACTGGTGAGTATCAACGTCTCTATGGTTCTTGGCAGGGGGCATATAGTTTTGGTCAAGATAGTATTATGGGAATAATTCGCGCTGGTAGCAGCCTCAGTACCACATTACCCTATTATGATCAATTTGCCCTAGGTGGTTTTTTAAATCTTAGCGGTTACGCCAATGCACAATTCCGTAGTAGCGAAATGCTATACGCAAGCCTAGCTTTACAGCGGAGAGTTGCCATTTTACCATCACCGCTAGGACGTGGCATATACCTAGGCAGTAGCATCGAAGTGGGGCGGCTTTGGTCTGGATTAAATCAAGCGATTAGTGATCTTGACACCATGCCATCCTTTCCCAAACAATTACTCTACGGTGCTAGTCTGTTTTTAGCAGCTGATACCTGGCTTGGGCCCATTTACCTCGGTTGGGGAGTAGCCGGAACTGGCGACAATGGTTTCTACTTGCTAATTGGGCAATAAAATAATTGTACCTCTGGTAAAATTACAATGGCGTAAATCCACAAACTCATACCATATTTAATCTACATGCAATTGTGTTACACCCAAACTGTATTAGTGGGATAGGTTCATGGGTGGTAAGGTGGTGCGGTCTGAAAAACAGCTAAGCAGCGTAGGTCATCAGGAACAACAATATAAATTCGAAAAAACTAATGTATACTTAAAGATACTTTATGGATATCATATGCCATAATGTTAAACCATAGCATTAAAACTTAACCAAAAGCTATGCTATAGCCTCAAATAATACCATGATGATTGGCTTTTGGTTTTGTATTATGGCACAATTTATGCATCCAAATAGCATTCATCCTTAAACAGTATCAAGTACAATGACTATCCATATCTCAATACAACATAAAACCGAGTATCGCTACGAGCGTCCGGTTGGAGTAGGGCCGCACATCATAAGGTTACGGCCAGCTCCCCATTGTCGTACGCCTATCCTAGCCTACTCCTTAAAAGTGCACCCTAAAAAACACTTTCTCAATTGGCAGCAGGACCCTTTTGGCAATTGGCAAGCTCGTTTAGTCTTTCCGGAACGCACCAGTTCGCTTATTTTTGAAGTCTCGCTAGTAGCGGAAATGATTACCGTAAACCCGTTTGACTTCTTCTTAGACGACACAGCCAAAAGTTTCCCTTTTAAGTATCCGGATTCACTGCGCAGTGAACTATTGCCATACCTAAGTCCGAAAGAATTAGGCCCTAAACTTACCGCTTGGCTTGCTGAAGTAGATCTTACTGCACGCAGTACGGTTGACTTTTTAGTGGACCTCAACCGTAGGTTACAACAGGATATTGGTTACGTTATTCGTATGGAACCAGGCGTTCAAACCTGCGAAAAAACTTTGGATTCAGCCAAAGGCTCCTGCCGTGACACTGCATATCTATTGGTGCAAATACTACGCCACTTAGGATTAGCGGCCCGCTTCGTATCAGGCTATTTAGTACAACTAGCCCCTGATCAAAAGCCTCTGGATGGACCGGCTGGCCCCTCACAAGACTTCACCGATCTACATGCTTGGGCCGAAGTTTACGTACAAGGTGCGGGATGGTTAGGTTTAGACCCAACTTCTGGACTATTTGCCGGTGAAGGGCATATTCCACTAGCCTGTACCCCAGATCCAGCAAGTGCTGCACCCATTACAGGCGTAACCGAGAAGTGTGAAGCGCACTTTTCATTTTATAACCAAGTGAGCAGAATAAAAGAATCACCCAGGGTTACTAAGCCGTATACCGAAAACCAATGGCAATCAATACTTAGGCTGGGTGAAGAAGTCGATAGAGTCTTAAATATTAACGATGTAAGGCTTACTATGGGTGGTGAGCCAACTTTCGTATCTATAGACAATATGGATGGAGCTGAGTGGAACACTCAAGCTTTAGGTCCTCACAAACGTCGATTGGCAGACCAGCTTGCCCGCCGCTTACGCCAACGTTTTGCACCTGGAGGATTACTGCATTTCGGTCAAGGGAAATGGTATCCGGGCGAACCGCTACCGCGTTGGGCCATAAATTGCTATTGGCGGCGGGATAACTTACCGGTTTGGAATAATCCCGAATTATTTGCAACCGAAGTTAACTCTAACCACCATAGCATTGTCGATTCTGAACAATTTGCCAACACTCTAGCTACCCACCTAGGAGTAGACCCTAGCAATAGTCAACCGGCATATGAAGATATATTCTATTATATGTGGCGTGAGGGACGGTTACCAATCAATGTTAATCCGCTGGATTCTAAACTAAAAAATCCTTTGGAACGCAATAGATTGCGGCGCCTATTTCAACGTGGATTAGAGCAGACCGTAGGTTTTGTACTACCATTACGTTGGACGGAAGCAAATGCCGAGCCTAGGTGGAAGAGTGGACGCTGGAGCTTACGTGATGGTGTTTTATTCTTAATTCCTGGTGATTCCCCAATGGGGTTGCGTTTACCCCTAGATGCCTTACCTTGGTCTGAAACTGATAAGGACGAACCAATAACCCCAGATCCATTTGCCCCCCAAGTTCCACTCCAAAATTACCGGGATGTAGTAGCAAAACGCTACACTAAATGTTTACAACCCGTAGATAGCTCCGAGCAAGAGTCTATTCGTGATCAGCTGATAACTCCGGAATCAGATACACTAATTCGTACCGCTCTCTGCATAGAGCCACGTGATGGTCGCATACATATATTTTTACCACCGTTAACTCAAACTGCAGCGTTCTTAGACCTGATTGCCAGTATCGAGGCCACTGCCCTAGAACTCTCGATCCCGGTGGTAATCGAAGGCTATGATCCGCCGAAAGATTCACGGCTACTAAAGCTATCGGTCACACCAGATCCAGGCGTCATAGAGGTAAACGTACAACCAGCAAGTTCTTGGTCTGAGATGGTTGAAATCACCGAGGCCCTGTACGAAGATGCCCATCAAAGTCGTTTAGGTACCGAAAAGTTCATGCTTGACGGTCGCCACACCGGCACTGGTGGCGGCAACCATGTTACCCTAGGGGCACTAAGGGCAGAAGATAGTCCACTGTTACGGCGTCCTGACTTGCTGCGTAGCCTGATTAGCTATTGGCAAAATCACCCCAGCCTTTCTTATCTATTTTCCGGACTATTCGTTGGCCCCACCAGCCAAGCCCCGCGTGTAGACGAGGCTAGGGACGAAAGTTTATACGAGTTGGAGATTGCATTTTCCCAAATTTCTTATGGTGAAGTGCCAGCACCCTGGTTGGTTGACCGCATCCTGCGCAATTTGTTGGCTGATTCTACAGGCAACACCCATCGTACTGAATTTTGTATCGATAAACTCTATTCCCCAGATGGTCCATCTGGTCGTCAAGGCCTGGTAGAATTTCGTGCCTTCGAAATGCCACCGCATCCCCGCATGAGCTTAGTACAAATGCTGCTACTAAGGGCCTTAGTAGCCTATTTCTGGCGTACACCTTACTCCAATAGGCTAATTCGCTGGGGAACCGAATTACATGATCGCTTTATGTTACCACATTTTGTATGGCAGGATATTGGGGACGTCATCCGCGAACTCAAGCGTGCCGGGTATAACTTCGATCTGCAGTGGTTAGCCCCATTTTTTGAATTTCGTTTTCCCCGCTACGGTAACATGGTGGCCCAAAATGGTATTGAACTAGAGCTACGTCCTGCAATCGAACCCTGGAATGTTTTAGCCGAGGAAGTTACATCTCAAGGTACAGCTAGATTTGTTGATTCCTCAGTGGAACGCTTACAAATCAAAGTCAACGGTATGACTGAAAATCGTTACTTAGTAACCTGCAACGGTCGCCGGGTACCACTTCGCCCCACAGGCCGTCGTGGCGAGTTAGTGGCTGGCATCAGGTTCAAAGCATGGCAACCACCATCAGGTTTACATCCCAATATTCCAGCTCAAAATCCATTAGTTTTTGATTTACTTGATACCTGGAATCGGTGTAGCCTCGGCGGTTGTACCTACTATGTTGCACACCCTGGTGGTCGCAGCTACGACACTTTCCCCATCAATGCTAATGAGGCTGAAAGTAGACGCATCGCTCGGTTTCGTACCATAGGGCACACCCCAGGTGCATATGAGCCGCCAGCGGAGGAGCCCACACTGGACTATCCATATACATTAGACTTACGTAAATAGTGTTGATGGTTTAAGATAGACCTAACAATCTGCCTACCATTGGCACTAGGAGAGCTGTTTCGCCTGGATAATGGCGAAACAGCTGTGTTGGATAACACATACCAGTTTATCTGAGCACAAGGTATAATTAAGGTGAGTAGTAGCAAGAAGCATGGCAGAGTTGCTATAACTTACAGAGAGACTTAACCGCATGTCAGCCGCAGCTAAACGCTGTCTCAACTGCTTTAAGGAAAATTCGGAAGTACCCTGCCATCATTGTGGCTGGATACCGGATAGCCCTACTAGACCTCCGTTCATACCGGTTGGAACAGTTTTGAACGACTGTTACCAAATAGGCCGTGTGTTGGGTCATGGTGGATTCGGAATTACCTACCAGGGTTGGGATACCAATCTTGATCTTCCTATAGCAATCAAGGAATACTATCCGCGCAAATTAGCCACTCGCGTGGGCAGTAGCTTATCACTGTCGGTCTACACCAGACAAGAACGCAATCGTTTTGAGGATGGTCTACACGATTTTCAGGAAGAGGCTAAAATTTTAGCTAAATTTCAAGGTAATCCGAATATAGTTGGCGTATATAGATTCTTTCACGCCAATAACACCTGCTACATGGTAATGGAATATGTTTCTGGTGTTACCCTATATGCTTATCTTAAACATAAAGGTCGTTTGAACTATGAGATGACTTTTAAGGTTCTGTCTCCAGTTATGAAAGCATTGAAATCTGTGCATGAGGTAGGTTTATTGCATAGAGATGTTTCTCCACACAACATATACATAACCAAGGATAACAAGGTAAAACTATTAGATTTTGGGGCTGCACGGTCCTTCAATAGGATAGGTGATGAGGAAGGCCTGGTAATAGTAAAGCCTGGTTATGCACCACAGGAACAATACCAAGCGCGTGGCAATCAAGGTCCATGGACCGATGTATATGGTCTATCTGCAACATTTTATCATTGTTTGACAGCAGAACCGCCGCCTGTAGCTGACGAAAGAGCGGAACATGACACACTCAAACCACCTTCAGAGTATGAGGGAGTGGATATTCCACCTGCTGCTGAACAAGCGCTGATCAAAGGCCTTGCTGTAGAGGTAGCCGATCGTTTTCAAGATATCGACAGCTTTCGCTCGGCTCTGCCCAAACAAAAAAATACAGTTGAAAAAGCAGCAGAAGCACCCGTACCAGCTCAAACCACAGCGCCCAAAGTTGAACAGCCAGTGCCTAAGCAACCAGCCCTTAAACAGCCAGTACCTAAAAATAACTTAACCAAAGTTATTATCGGTGCAGTACTGTTAGCTGCCCTAGTATTAGTATTTTTGACTGTATATCAATAGATATGCCCTGCCTCATTTGCATGCAACATCCGTGTTTATTAGTATGTTTTAATAACATGTGGGTGTTGTTTTGTTGTGTGGTATAGCATACAACCAAGACCACAGTGGTACCAGCCGGCATTCCGCATACCACAAAAGAACACGTTGATTTAATTAATATATTAATAAAATTTATAGAATATAAAATTAAATTTTATTATTAAATATCAAAACATTGCATTGGGGTATGCGGAATGTCGGTACCAGATAGCAAGAGCTGGCTACTACAGACCAGTAAGTATCATGATGAGTTTCCATAATTAATAGGTATTTTAAAGAACATGCGGAAAATTTTAGTGACAGGTGGGGCAGGTTTTATTGGCGGTAATTTTGTACATCAGTTAATTTCTAAGGATATAGCGCAAGTTATAAATCTGGATTTACTAACTTATGCTGGAAACATTAATACTTTAGCCTCTATAATACAACACCCACACCACACCTTTGTGCATGGTGATATTAACGATAAAAACCTAGTACAAAACATCTTAAACCAGCACACCCCGGATGCAATAGTACATTTTGCTGCGGAAAGCCATGTAGATAGATCAATAGACGGTCCTGCTACATTTATTCATACCAACGTGGTCGGAACCTTTAGTTTATTGGAATCAGCCCGCAACTATTGGGAAAAATTGGAAGGTAACAACAAGAAAAATTTTAGATTTTTACACGTTTCCACAGATGAAGTGTATGGCTCTTTGGGAGCTAGTGGATATTTTACTGAAAGTACCCCCTATGCTCCAAATTCACCGTATTCTGCATCTAAAGCAGCGGCTGACCACCTAGTCCGCGCTTGGCATCATACCTACGGTTTACCGGTGCTGACTACCAACTGTTCCAACAATTATGGACCATACCAATTTCCGGAGAAATTAATTCCCTTGGTAATCCATAAGGCATTGCGTGGTGAACCGTTACCAATATACGGCAAAGGTGATAATATTAGGGATTGGTTATACGTTGAAGATCATTGCAGCGCCATTAATCGCGTGCTAGAGGCAGGTCAACCCGGGCAAGTATACAATATAGGTGCCAATAACGAACGTACAAATCTACAAGTAGTTGATAGTATATGCCAAACTCTGGATGAACTGGTACCAAGTTCGCCACATATTCCCCATGCACACCTAAAGACCTTTGTTCCGGATCGGCCAGGCCATGATCAGCGCTATGCAATTGATGCTAGTAAAATAACTCGGGAACTAAATTGGCAACCACAGGGTAGTTTTGAGACTAACCTGCGCCGCACCGTGCAATGGTATCTACAAAATAGTAGTTGGTTGCAGCAAGTGATGAATGGTAGTTACTTAGGGCAGCGCTTGGGTATATCTAACAATTAAGAGTCTATAGAGTAAACTAGGGCGCTGGGACCGGTGGCGCCTGGATATGATGTTTTGGATAATTGGTCGAAAAGTTTTCATACACCAATTTTGCATTTGATGATGCGTAATTTTTAATTTACCTTGGGGTTGGTGAGTGCCCAATTCCCTAGTCTGTTGGTTTTCTAGCCGCATGGGATGCCTATGGCAGTTTGTCTCGCCACTATCCTTATGCAGATCATTCAAACAAAAACTGCCCACGTCATCTTGACGAATATTAATATTCTCAATAATAACTGGAAAATTTGGCATTATATACCTCAATCACTTAAATGCAAGTATATGATATTTAGTACAAATGATACACTTAGCTTACATTCACATATTACGTCAATGTGCAATATCCCGTAATGCAATATTAATCAGGTCAGGCAACAGGAACAGCAGCATAATGATGACCCCTATCGCAAGCGTCACTGTCATCCACACGAAGAGATTAGGTAACCAATCCTTACGGCTTGACTGATTGGCAATCGCATTGGCAATATCTGGTAATTTAACGAGACCAATGAATTTACCATCACGATACACCAACAACCTACGGCATTGGTTAGCGCGCATCTTCAATATCGCCTCTCGGCATGAGGCGCGGCTGGATATAGACACCAAGCCGCGTGAACACACTTCGCCCAAGGTGACTTCGGCAGGATTTAAGCCCCGAAATACAACACGCCGTGTCAGATCTTGATCAGTAAAGACACCTATTACTCCACCATCACGCGTTACGACAACCGAATTCAT
This sequence comes from Achromatium sp. WMS2, assembly GCA_001276605.1. Taxonomy (GTDB): domain Bacteria; phylum Pseudomonadota; class Gammaproteobacteria; order Chromatiales; family Chromatiaceae; genus WMS2. The sequence continues at coordinate 27,592 of JXSN01000003.1, read as the reverse complement.
GTTTTGGGCCGTCATCAACCGCACGCCTTCAGTGACTAGAGTTTGTTCGTCCAGGATTACCAGGACTTCACGCACAAAGTCAGCTACTATACAAGACATAGCACTTACCTCAGATTAAAACTCTGCCCAAAGATACAACCACCTATGCGCTATTGCGGTAGTATCTGAACCTATACCACTAATGCAACGTTAGTGTAACATATTTAAATTTTAAGGCAGAGAAAATATGGTAGGGTGAAGAGGATTTTTCTTGAAGCTGTTTTCTGGATTATTAGGATACGTTGATATATAATATTGCCATGGTTATGATCTGGTTGGGACGCTGGAAAAATCAGCAACAACATAATGGTTTTAAGGCTATAGGTACCACCTGCACGGCTTCATACCAGATAATTACAAAATCAGGTTATTTTCTAATAATTTTTTGGGTAAACAATTAAAACTTAAGTATAACATAAGCAATGTACCATAAGTATTATGGTAGGAATCCATGGTTAATTTTAATGGGGTAATAGTGTACCATAGGCAAGTTTTGGTTAAACTATATCGATTGATATCCTGGTATGGGCGCCACATCAGACTAAGGGAAATTTAGTGGAGATTAAAGAATGACAATGTTTAAAAGTGTTGTAACATTGGTAAATGGCTGTCTCTTATTGCTGACAATCGGTATGGCACAAGCCGAACCAGCTAAACCAGTGGTAAATGATGGAGACGTTGCTAATATTTGTGATCCATTTCTTATGGATACGATTAATGTATCCAAGGTGACCTTGGCTACCTACGTTGCTACCAGGAGCTATGGTCCACAAGTAATGAACAGCTTGGGATCGTTAGTAGGTGGCGGAAATATGGCGGGGGCCGTAATGCTAGGGTTTATGGGCAGCGAGGCAGCAGCAGCATTACTCAATAAGTATGTATTTTATTCTGATACTAAGGCTGATAGTACAGCACGCATCGGTACGTACATCGGCGCCGTAGTGGGTACGGCAATTTCTTTGGGAACATTAATCTCGCTGAGTACCAGAGCTGTTGCCACAACTGCCGTTGGTACTGGAGCTGTGGCTACTGCTGCTAGAGCTGGAGCACGGGCGGCTGTAGCATCAGCTGCTGATACAGCTTTCACGCCGGTAATTGCTGCGGTATTGTTTGGAGCCTTGGCCTACGAGGCCACTTGCATATTTGGCAAGTAGCTAGTTATTTGCAGCTCCTAAATCGGAAACTTCCGCCTCGACACAAGGCGGAAATAGCTCGCCCTAGATTTTTAGTTGGTTTACAGCACGTTGTTCCAGAATATCCACAGCAGGCAATTTTTTACCTTCTAGATATTCTAAAAAAGCCCCGCCTGCGGTGGAAATATAGGATACTTTATCAAAAATATCATATTTTTGGATGGCCGCAATGGTGTCTCCACCTCCGGCGAGGGTAAATGCTGGTGTTTTAGCAATTGCTGAGGCTATCTCTTTAGTTCCGTTTCCAAATTGGTCAAATTCAAAAACTCCAACCGGTCCATTCCACACTACAGTCCCAGCTTGCATGATAATATCTACCAGGGTTTTGGTGCTATTTGGTCCAATATCGAAAATCATTTCGGCATCTGTAACCGCAGTGGCGTCTTTGGTAATGGCAGGTTCGTTAGCGGCAAATTGGGTACCCACCACAACATCAACCGCAATCGGGATATTGGCACCTCGGGCTTGCATCTTATCAATTAAGGCCCTGGCTGTAGGTATCAGGTCAGGTTCACATAAAGATTTACCAATATTCTGATCAACTGCTGCTAAGAAAGTGTTGGCAATACCACCACCTACTACCAATTGATCCACTTTGTCGGCCAATGCCTCCAACACCGTCAATTTAGTTGAAACCTTGGAACCTCCGACTATGGCCACCATGGGCCGGGCCGGGTTGGCGAGCGCCCGTTCTAGGGCTTCCAGCTCGTTGGTGAGCAAGATACCAGCGGCGGCGATGGGTGCATATTTGGCTATGCCGTGGGTAGATGCCTGTGCTCTGTGGGCGGTGCCAAAGGCATCCATTACAAATATATCGCACAAGGCAGCATATTTTTTTGCTGTGGATTCAACGTTTTTCTTTTCTCCAATGTTAAATCGGCAATTTTCTAGTATTACTAACTCACCGGGAGCTACTTCAAAGCCACCATTAACCCAATCTTGTATCAGGCGTACCGGTTTTCCTAGACGTTTGGCAATATCATTGGCTACTGGCTGCAAAGAATCAACTTCTGTCCATTGACCCTCAGTAGGACGTCCTAAGTGGGAAGTAACCATGACCTTGGCTCCGGCATCGAGGCAATGTTTGATAGTAGTCATGGAGGCAACTATGCGTGCGTCTGAGGTAATTTGGCCATCTTTGATTGGTACATTGAGATCGGCGCGGATAAATACCCGTTTATGCTTTAAATCTACATCAGTCAATTTTATTATGTTCATAGATAGGTGTACTAATTGAGTTTGTTGCTGCTATATTCCCACATTAGAGCGTGGAACTAACCAAAGCTGTGCGATTACGCTATACCAATCGCACCTACGGGCTACTTGCTGACATATATAGTGTCAACTGCTTCGGTGGTAGGGGACGCAGGAGCATCCCCGGCTGTGTTCCCACGCTGGAGCATAGGAATTATCAAAACCCATTTTCATGGGGACGCGCGAGCATTCCAGGCGGCGTTCCCACACTAGAGTATGGGAATGATCAACATGTTATTATAAACAAACGCTAGTTATTTAGCGGCATATTCCGCCATACGTAGCATATTGCAAGTATATCCGTATTCGTTGTCATACCAGGCAACTAGCTTCACAAAAGTTGGATCTAGTTGGATACCAGCTTGTGCGTCGAAGATGGATGGGGTACCACGACCTCGGAAATCGGTAGATACCACTTTTTCTTCAGTGTAGGCTAACACCCCAACCAAAGCCCCGTGTTCCGAGGCCCCTTTCATGGCTGCACAGATATCAGCATAGCTAGATTGGTTAATCAATTCGCAGGTAAGATCTACCACGGAGACATCGGATGTGGGCACCCGGAAAGCCATACCTGTCAGTTTACCATTGAGGGCCGGAAGCACCTTGCCCACTGCCTTGGCTGCACCTGTTGAAGAGGGAATGATGTTTTCCAGAATACCTCTACCACCACGCCAGTCTTTAGCTGATGGCCCATCCACCGTTTTCTGGGTGGCAGTGGCTGCATGCACGGTGGTCATCAAACCGCGTTTAATCCCAAAATTTTCGTGTAGCACTTTGGCCACGGGAGCAAGGCAATTGGTAGTACAGGAGGCGGCGGACAGAATGCTTTCCCCGTTATAGGAGCTGTGATTCACACCGTATACAAACATTGGGGTGGCATCTTTAGATGGGGCACTTTGCACCACTTTTTTAGCACCAGCATCAATATGTTTTTGACAGGTTTCTGTGGTTAAAAAGAAACCAGTGCTTTCTATGATCAGATCTGCTCCGATGTCCCCCCATTTGAGATTGGCTGGATCACGTTCTGCGGTTAAACGGATATTGGCACCGTTGATGATCATGGTGTTGCCTTCAACAGCAATGGAGCCGTTGAAATTGCCATGCACGGAGTCGTATTTTAGCATGTAGGCTAGATATTCTGGATCTAGCAAGTCGTTAATGCCTACGACCTGGATATTTGGAAACTCTTTGCTAATAGCACGTAATGCCATGCGACCGATACGGCCAAATCCGTTGATACCGACTTTGATTGTCATAATTTGCTCCTAAATTTAAAATTGCTAGTTGAGGTATAGATATCGTAGTTTAATTTTAAAAAATTGATTCTACTATAGTTACCTAAAAACCAGCGTAAACCCAGCCACCCCTATTTAGGGAGGCTTGAGCGGGTTATTTTACAGTATAATACTTATATACTGTAGTTTATTTTATTAATAGTGTTAATAGTGTTGCTGATAATGCAATATAGTGTTGTTAGATCAGACTTTCGGCAGCTGCCACTACTGCTTCGGTAACTATTCCAAAATGTTTATACACATCGGAAGCTGGAGCCGATTCGCCAAAGGTGTCAATGCCAATTATTCTGCCATTTAGACCTACATATTGCCGCCAGCCGGAGGTAGTTCCAGCTTCGATTGCTACCCTAGCCAGGCATGATGCTGGTAGTACAGATTCTCTGTAACTAGCGTTTTGGGCATCAAAAGTGTCGGTAGATGGCATGGACACCACACGTATTTGGCGACCTCTGTTAGTGAGTTCCTGATGGGCATTTAGGGCTAACTCAATTTCTGAGCCAGTGGCGATTATGATGACTTCTGGTGTGTCAACCGAATCACGCAATACGTACCCACCCCGCTGTATGGCTGCTATTTGTTCGGGGGTACGGTTAGAATGGGGTAAATTTTGCCGGGACAAAATCAAGCTAGTGGGCCCGGTTTTGCGTTCTAGGGCTAATTTCCAGGCTATGGCTGTTTCCACTTGATCGCAGGGGCGCCATACTGACATGCGGGGAATAAGGCGCAATGATGCGGTCTGTTCAACTGGCTGATGGGTGGGACCGTCTTCGCCCAGACCGATAGAGTCGTGAGTAAATACGTATATGGGGGTTAAGCGCATTAGTGCTGCCATGCGCAGTGCATTACGTGCATACTCGGAGAACATTAAAAATGTAGCACCGTAGGTTTTAAAACCACCATGTAGCTCGATGCCATTCATGATGGCGGCCATGCCAAATTCGCGTACCCCATAGTGCAGATAGTTACCAGAACTATCCGTTTTAGATAAGCCTTTGCAACCCTTCCAAATGGTTAGATTGGAGCCGGCCAAATCGGCAGATCCACCCAGTAACTCTGGTAGCAGGGGGCCATAAAAATTCAGACAGTTTTGGGAGGCTTTGCGAGTAGCAACTGTGTCTGCCTTGACATTAACCTCATTGATAAATGCGGTAGCTTGTTGTTCCCAATTATCTGGTAAGTTTCCTTGTACCCGGCGCTGTAATTCAGCGCCTAATTCTGGATAAGCTGCCTGATATGCATTTAGGCTTTCTTGCCACTTGGATTCAGCCGTTGCACCCTTGGCTTTGGCATCCCAGGCGTTGGCTACGTCACTTGGAATTTCGAAAGCAGCATGTGGCCAATTGAGCGCTTCTTTGGTTAGGGCAATTTCCGCATCTCCCAATGGTGCACCATGGCATTCTTCTTTACCCTGCTTATTGGGAGAACCAAAACCGATGATGGTTTGACAACAAATTAGGGTGGGTTGATGCTGGTTGGCGCGAGCTTGCTCTATAGCCTCTTTGATTGCGTTCGCATCGTGACCATCTACTTTGGGTATAACTTGCCAGCCGTAGGCTGCAAAACGGGCTGGGGTGTCATCGGTGAACCAAGCTGGGGCGTGTGAGCTGCCGCGAATTTCTCCGTCTATAGATATATTATTATCGTCATAAAAGGCAATAAGTTTTCCCAGGCCTAAGGTTCCAGCTAGGGAACATGCTTCATGGGAAATACCTTCCATCATGCAGCCATCACCTAAGAATACGTAAGTATAGTGATCGATGATGTTGTGTTCAGGACGGTTAAATTGGGCAGCCAAAGTTTTTTCAGCTATAGCCATACCAACTGCGTTGCTAATTCCCTGTCCAAGCGGTCCTGTGGTAGTTTCTACACCTGGAGCATAGCCATATTCAGGATGCCCTGGAGTACGTGAATGGATTTGCCGAAAACTTTTGAGGTCATTGATGGTAAGATCGTATCCACTTAGGTGCAGCAGCGAATAGATGAGCATTGATCCATGCCCATTGGATAGTACGAAACGGTCACGGTTAATCCACTTAGGATTAGCAGGGTTATGTACTAGGTAATCATTCCACAAGACTTCAGCAATATCAGCCATACCCATGGGGGCTCCAGGGTGCCCGGACTTGGCTTTTTGTATTGCGTCCATACTCAAGGCACGGATAGCATTGGCTAGGGTACGGCGTTCTGACATAGATTTTTCTCCATAACCTTATGTTTTTAAATAAAATATGATTTATAATTGCCAATAGAATTTTAAACTTTTGGCTCTGTCCATCAAAATAATTTTATTATCATAGGATATTCTAATATACTTGACAACAATTCACCACGTGGACTAGTGCTCATTTCAGTACAGATATTGTTTGTTTCCAATGAAGTATTTATATAATTAAAAATTTAAATAATAAATGTTATATTAATATTTGAGGTGCCGTTTGCTGCGTGCAACACTGGAAAGTGGTGCGCCCTTGGATCATCGATAACTAGTGAAGTTAGCTACAAAAAATAAAGGAGTTATTCAGACACGTCTGGCTTTCAAGCCTCAGTCATTTCGCCTTGGGACTTACCTTAGGGTAGCTAATTACGAAAAATTAATGTGATTTTAGTAACAAATCACTTTAAAATTGCGAAAAATTGTGTTTAACGTTAATATCATTTTCAAGACTTAGGTCAAATTTGGTTCAAGCCTTGCCTAAGTGTCTCGCCAACTGATTTTTAGGATCTAGGGTTCAAAAATCGGTAATTGTTTCGTATACCCTGTAACTGCTATAAAAATTGCATGACTTCATTATTATTTACATCCATTTTCTTTTTGATTGCTATAACAATTTTGGTAGCAGTGCATGAATTTGGGCACTTTTTAGTTGCCCGTACCTTAGGAATACGAGTACTGCGCTTTTCCATAGGTTTTGGTACGGTAATTTGGAAGTACATAAGTCCCAAGACTCAAACTGAGTATGTGTTAAGTGCCTTACCATTAGGTGGTTATGTTAAGATGTTAGACGAAGAAGAGGCACCAGTGGCGGCAGCTGATCTGCCACAGGCCTTCAATCGTCAAGCGCTATGGGTACGTAGTGCTGTAGTAGTGGCCGGGCCTGCCTTCAATATCCTCTTTGCCTTTCTGGTATATTGGCTATTTTTTATGGTTGGTGACATAAGCATTAAGCCTTTGGTGGGGCAAGTTACACCCAAATCTATTGCTGAGATTGCGGGTTTTAAACTTGGTGATACAATAACAACTGTTGACAAAGTAGCAACTGATGATTGGGAAGAAGTTTTACTTGCCCTCATCAGCAATTGGTCTAGCAACGATCGCATACCAATTGGTGTGGTAGATGTTAATGGCAATAGCCAAAATCGTTGGCTTCCTAGGGTAGCTATTGATAGATTATCTAGTAATCCTAAAGTATTTGACGTTTTAGGCATAAAACCAGCCCTACCTAAACTACCAGCACAAATTGGAGCGGTGATTGCAGAAAGTCCGGCCGCCGTAGCTGGCTTACGCGCTGGCGATGTAATCATAAGCGTTGATAATCAACAGGTTAGTGATTGGAATGCATTTGTTTACCACGTAAGAGCACATCCAGAACTGGTTATGGAATTACAGGTGCAACGCCAAAACACCAGTATAGCGCTACAGATCAAACCACGAAGTTATCAAGAAGGCGCAAAAGTTGTAGGACGTATTGGAGCCGAGGTTGCAATTCCTGATGTTACCCGTAGATTTTATCCTGGCGAGGCCTTGCACAAGGCAACGCTAAGGACGGCACAAATGTTGCAGTTGATGTTCAGTGGCTTAGGAAAAATGTTCACTGGTCAAAGCAAGATTGTTGACAACGTAAGCGGCCCAATTTCCATTGCCAATTTTGCGGGCAAAGCAGCTAGTAACGGATTTGCATCATTCCTGAAATTTTTGGCAGCTATCAGTATCAGCTTAGGAGTTTTGAATTTATTGCCTATACCCATCCTTGATGGTGGGCATTTACTGCTCTATGCAGCAGAAGGTATAACAGGCAAACCAATCCCTGAATGGTATAAAATACAAGCCCAGCGTCTAGGGATAATAATTATAATTCTATTGATGAGTTTAGCCTTATACACAGATTTCAAATTCTTGGGATGATAGCCATAATTCCATGTACCATAGTAATATTTTTGGTGTTAGGTCTGCTTTGAAAACGTGCCAGTTAATAAAATTGCCAGTATTGATATTCAACATACGATTACTATTGCTCATTCTTTCAGCACTCATAGTGGACTTATCCTGGGCTGAGTCATTTAGGATAGAGAATATTCGCGTTGAAGGCCTCCAGCGCATTGCCATAGGTACTGTGTTTAATTACCTCCCTATCAAAGTTGGTGACACATTAAACACCGATGAAACTGCTAATCTAATTCATTCACTGTATGCCACTGGTTTCTTCAAAGAAGTGGTGATAGCCAGAGATGGGGATATTTTAGTTGTAAAAGTACGTGAACGACCCGCTATTGGTGTAGTTACTATTGAGGGTAATCATGATATAAGTACTGACAAATTGAAAACTGCTCTCAAGGACATAGGGCTTACTGAGGGGCGAGTGTTTAATCGTTCAATATTGGATAAAATAAAACAGGAATTACAGCGCCAGTACTTTAGTCGTGGCAAATATGCTATGACCTTGGATACCAAAATAACGCCGCTAGAACGTAATCGCATAGCCATAAAATTGGTAATTTCTGAAGGGATTACCGCACGCATCAAAGGTATCAATATAATAGGTAATGAGGTCTTTTCCGATAGTAAACTGCTTGGATTACTAGATCTTGGCACCCCAACTTGGATTTCAGGAATAACCCATAGCGATCGCTATTCTAAGCCAAAATTTGCTGGCGATTTAGAGACACTGCGCTCCTTTTACATGGACCGTGGTTACATCAACTTTAAAATTGAATCTACCCAAGTATCTATAACCAGCGACAAAAAAGATGTCTATCTGACAATAGCCATACATGAGGGTGAAGTTCACACTATAAGTGATATCAAGCTCGCTGGTAACTTGGTAGTTCCCAAAGAGGACCTATTCCCACTGATTCAAATGCAACGTGGAGAGGTTTTTTCACGTAAAGAAGTAACGGCAAGTTCGGAACGTATTGGCGAAATGCTGGGAAACTATGGATATGCCTTTGCCAATGTTAACAATATACCAGAAATTGATAGTGCCAACAAACAGGTTAGCCTAACCTTCTTTATTGACCCTGGTAAAAGAGTCTATGTGCGGCGTATCAATATTACGGGCAATACTAAAACTCGCGACGAAGTATTGCGACGCGAATTGCGCCAAATGGAAGCAGCTTGGTACTCAGGCGACCTAATTAAACGTTCCAAGGAAAAATTACAAAGACTAGGTTTTTTTGAAGACGTGACCATAAAAACTTCGCCAGTATCAGGTTCAGCGGATGAAGTGGACATCGATATTGCAGTTACAGAAAAGGGATCTGGAGTTTTAGCTGCAAGCATTGGTTACTCTCAAACTGACGGCATAGTTTTTAGCACCTCTATTACTCAAAACAACTTTTTAGGTTCAGGAAAACAACTAAGTTTGGGTTTTAACAATAGTAGCAGCAATACCAGATATAGTTTGAGCTACAACAATCCATACTACACCATAGATGGCATAAGTAGAGGCTTCGACTTCAGCTATAGTAAAACAGACTTTGCCGAACTTAACGTCCTAAACTATGCCACCGATGTTGGATCCGCAGGAATTAACTTCGGTTTGCCCATCAGTGATACTGGTAGAGTCGGTTTTGGTATAGCCTACGTAAGTACCAATTTACGTGTTGGCACCTCCACTTTGGCGCAAAAATTTGAAACTGAACATGGAGCTACCTTCGATGACTACCGTATCCAACTTAACTGGCGTAATGACGCACGCGATTCGGCACTTCTGCCAACAACAGGATCCTTACAGAAAATCTTCATAACTCTTTCGCCACCTCCAAGCGATTTAGAATTTTACCGTGTTACCTACTCTCATGATCGTTACATACCGTTATGGGGTGATCTAATCCTAAACCTCAACGGAGAAGTAGGATACGGCGGTGGACTTAACAAGGAAGGAAGCCTACCGTTTTTTGAGAATTTCTTTGCTGGTGGATACAGAAGTGTGCGTGGTTTCCGACAAAATACTTTGGGCCCCAGAGAAACTAATGACCTTGGGAGTGATCCTATAGGCGGTAATCTCAAATTAATTGGCGGCGTAGAAATAATTTGGCCATCACTGTTTGGTGAAAAGACCTCCAAAGCATTGCGTATTACCACATTTTTTGATATTGGTAACGTATGGTTAACTTCAAGTAACGACTTGTATACTACGAACAAAAAATTTAACTTAGAAGATCTACGTTACTCGGTAGGAATTGGCGCTAGTTGGCTATCGCCCATCGGTGCTATATCGTTAAGCCTAGGATTTCCTTTAAACGCAAAAGATGGTGACAGTACTGAGAACTTTCAGTTTAACCTAGGACAAACCTTTTAAATACATACTCAAATTAATTTGAGATTAATTACCTATGGTACCCTTTAACAGCAAGGTTTTGGAACATAATAATATTTGGAGAATAAGTGTTTATGAAAAATATAGCTAATTTGTCTATCTTACTTTTGAGCTTAGCTTTCGTTCCAAAAGCGTCTCAAGCCATACAAATAGGATATTTAAACGTAACCAGAGTGGCAGAACAATCACCTCAGTACCAGGCCGCACGACGTGCCCTACAATCCGAATTAGAGCGCCGTGAAAGGGACTTGCTGCGCATAGATCAACAACTTAAGGACAAGGAAAATCAATTAAATCGCAACTCGGCTGTGATGAATGACAGCGAGCTAAAGAGGTTGCAGCGGGAAGTAATAACCCTAAGAAGAAAATTGCAAAATTCCCGCGATGAATACAGGGACGAAATATCTCTACGCCAAAACGAAGAACGCACCAAGCTATTACGGCAAATAGCCGAGGTAGTAAAGGCTATTGGAAAAGAAGAAAATTTCGATTTAATCCTAACTGATGGCGTAGCGTACGCAAGTGAGGGGGTGGATATATCCGATAGGGTACTACAACGTCTCAGACAAGGTTTTAGGCAGCGCTAACCACAATGCGGAAGGGATTAACCATAAACCTAGGAAGGTTGGCCCAACTCATTGGTGCCCAATTATTGGGTGCCCCTGAACTTGAGGTGCATGGTGTGGCAACCTTGCAGGAAGCCATATCCGGAACATTGAGCTTCTTAAGTCATCGAAAATACCGAACTTTTTTGCCCAATACCCAAGCCAGTGCCGTAATATTATCTGCAGAACACGTACAGGAATGCCCCTGTGCTATACTGTTACACGCAAACCCTAAACTAGCTTATGCCCGTGCTATGCACGTAATCTTCAGCAATGATAGCATTAAAATGTCAGGCATACATCCCAGTGCTGTTGTAGACCCTAGTGCGTGCATAGATCCAACAGCATGGATTGGACCGCAAACAGTTATTGGGCCTCAAGTTATTATCGCGGAAGATGTGTTTATTGGCCCATCATGCGTTGTGGAGGCAAATTGCCTGATCGGTGCTAAATCACGCCTAGTAGCTAGGGTCACCCTATGCAGTGATACCAAACTAGGAAATAACGTCAAAATACAACCCGGTGCAGTAATCGGGGCTGATGGCTTTGGTTTTGCACAAGATACTGATTGCTGGGTACCAATTCCTCAGTTAGGACGTGTTGTTATTGGTAATAATGTGGAAATTGGAGCTAATACAACTATAGATCGTGGCAGTTTAAATGACACCACAATCGCCGATGGTGCTATACTCGACAATTTGATTCAGATTGGCCACAATGTTCACATTGGAAAAAATACAGCAGTGGTAGCATGTACGGGCATCTCAGGATCCACTAAAATTGGAAACAACTGCTTAATAGGTGGTGATGTAGGAATTGCCGGTCACTTAGAAATAAGCGACAAAGTGTGCTTAGCAGCCGGCTCAAAAGTTACTAAAAATATAGATAACCCAGGTTATTATGGCGGAGTATTACCTGTGGACCCGGATCCTTTGTGGCGACGCAATGTAACACGCCTACGTCATCTTGACGAACTAGCGCGTAAAGTGCGGCAACTAGAGCTTCTGGTTGCGGGCAGAGCTCTAAACGAACCGACGGAGGAAATACATGATAAAACGACACCTGATATCTGAGTTTAGGAGGTCACATTGAAAACGATGGATATCCACAAGGTGTTGAGCCTGTTGCCGCACCGCTACCCATTCCTCTTGATTGACAGAGTGCTAGAGTTTGAACCAGATCAAAGACTTTTAGCATATAAAAACGTAACCTATAACGAACCTTTCTTTACTGGCCATTTCCCAGTACGTCCGGTTATGCCTGGTGTACTGATAGTGGAAGCTATGGCCCAAGCTACCGGGTTATTAGCCATGGAATCAAGGCCAGACTTGATAGGCTCTAATTCGTTATACTATTTTGTTGGTATCGACAATGCCAGATTTAAACGCCCAGTGGAACCTGGGGACCAACTGCACTTAGAAGCAAACCTAATTACAGTTAAGCGCGGTATTTGGCGTTTTAGTTGCGAAGCACGCGTAGACGGAAAAATTGCTGCTACTGCCGATATAATGTGCACGGCCAGGGATTTTTAGGCTTGATAGATGCTAGAGCTGTTGTAGATTCTAAAGCAAAGTTGGACGAAAACGTCAAAGTTGGGCCATTTGCTATCATAGGTCCACATGTCGAGATAGGACGCGATAGCTCTGTAGGAGCCCACACATTTATCAAAGGTCCGACACGTATCGGCAAAAATAATAAAATTTTTCAATTTGCCTCAATTGGAGATGATCCACAAGATCGCAAATACGGCGGTGAACGTACACAATTAGATATCGGCGATAACAATACTATACGTGAATTTGTAACTATAAATCGTGGCACTATGCAGGGGGGAGGTACTACTCGCATAGGTAACGACGGTCTATTTATGGCATATGTGCATATCGCTCATGATTGTCAAGTAGGTAACAACGTAATCATGGCCAATGCAGCATCCCTTGGCGGGCACGTAACTATAGAGGATTGGGCTATCCTCGGCGGTTTTGCCATAGTACACCAATTTTGTAAAATTGGTAAACATAGCTTTAGTGCCATGGGTTCAGTATTAACCAAAGACGTCCCTCCCTTTATAACCGTAGCTGGTCACCCTGCCGAGGCCAGGGGGATCAACATCGAAGGCCTTAAAAGGCGAGCCTTTACACCAGAAACGATTCAATGTATCAAACGTGCCTATCGATTACTGTATCTGTCCGGCATGCGCCTAGAGGAAGCCCTAGACCTCATGGAAGACATGAAACGTGAATGCCCTGAAGTACGCTTTATGGCAGATTTTATTATCGCCAGTACCCGCAGTATTACTCGCTAACTGTTAAATTCACAGTTTAGAACTTAACCAACGATCTAAGTCCCCATTAATAATAACTTTACAATCAACAACCTACACCCCAGCTTATTGCATGGTGCAATCCGCATCGGGATCGTGGCCAACGAGCCTTCCGGCGATCAGCTGGGCGCCGGACTAATCACAGCCTTAAAACGGCTTAATCGTGCAATTACTTTCACTGGTGTAGGCGGTCCACAGATGCAAGCCGCTGGCTGCCACAGCCTAATCCCCATGGATCACTTATCAGTAATGGGCTTAGCAGAGGTTATATTACATATACCGAGATTATTGCAAATTCGCCGCCAACTCATCCAATACTTTATCAACAATCCACCAGATGTTTTTATTGGCATCGACGCTCCAGATTTCAACTTACCTTTGGAACTACGCCTGCACCAAGCCGGTATCCTCACAGTGCATTACGTAAGTCCCACAATTTGGGCATGGCGCCCGCAACGGGTCAAGATTCTGCGCAAAGCCACCGACTTGGTGTTAAGTGTCTTTCCATTTGAAGAACCAATTTTAAGGCAACACCATATCGCAGCAGAGTACATTGGGCATCAATTAGCCGAGCTAATTCCCCTAGGTTTACCCGATAAAATTGCTGCTAGACAGCAATTAGGCTTACCTAATGCTAAAACTGTCATTGCAATTCTCCCAGGTAGTCGTACCAGTGAAGCCAAAAGGCTAACCCCCCCGTTTCTACAAACCGCTCAATGGTGTTTAAAACACAAACCCCAGCTGATATTTGTTATCCCTGTGGTTAACAATAATATTAGGCAAATAATCACTGATACCTACCAGCAACTAGGCCTGCAATTTCCCTTGCATTTGGTGCAAGAAAATAGTCACGGCGTATTGTCCGCAGCCGATGTTGTGTTAACAGCCTCTGGTACAGCAACTTTAGAAGCAATGTTGCACAAACGACCTATGGTCGTTGCCTATAAAATTAACCATATTACCTACAAACTAGTGACAGCTCTGAAATTAGTGAAAGTCCAATATATAGCCCTTGCCAATTTACTAGCAGCTGCCCCATTAGCCCCAGAATTTATTCAAAAATCATGCAATCCAGAACTCTTAGGGCCAGCTATTCTCAAGTTTTTAGATAATCCTGAGTTGATAATAAACATCCAAAATCAATATACCCAGGTTCACAAACAACTGCATTGCAATTCACAGCAAAAAGCTGCTATAGCAATTATGGGATTAATCAATACCAAAAACCAACACTAAGTATATGGTAATAAGAACACCAGTTTAATCTTTGTCAACCACATAATTATTGGATGAGTAATACACCTCAAGTGTTCTTTTTCTTTTTGGCCAACAAAAAATCTATTTTGCGCTCATCCAAGTTTACCGCAGCTACCGTAACCTGAACTCTGTCGCCTAGACGGTAAATTTTGCCCGTGCGTTCGCCAGTTAAGCGGCAACCTATACGATCAAAATGGTAATAATCATTGTCTAAATTAGTGACATGCACCAACCCATCTACATGAATAGTATCTAATTGTACAAAAATACCAAAAGAGCTAACACCTGATATAGTTCCAAAATGGCTTTCACCAACTCGATCCCGCATATACTCACATTTTAACCAGGCAACCGCATCCCAAGTCGCCTCATCCGCCCGCCGCTCAGTGGTAGAACAATGTTCACCTATGGTTTTAAGTTGCGTAGGCGAGTAGCTAAAATCCTCAGCCGTACCAGCCGCCAACAGGTGTTTTATAGTACGATGTACCATTAAATCTGGATAACGCCGGATTGGAGAAGTAAAATGGGTATACGCCGGATAAGCCAGACCAAAATGCCCTAAGTTATCAGTGGTATACACCGCCTGGGCTAAAGACCGCAGCATCACGGTTTGGATCAGGTGTTTGTCTTGACGCTCTTGGATTTTATGCATTAAAGCAGCATAATCTTGAGCTTGAGGCTTGTCGCCACCTGGAAGCCCCAACCCAAGTTCCCCTAAAAAAGTCCTCAAATCACTGAGCTTCTCGGGAGTAGGACCTTGATGAATTCGATACAAAGTCTGGATTCGCTTACGTTCCAAAAGTCGCGCAGCAGCAACATTAGCTGCAAGCATACACTCTTCAATTATACGATGCGCCTGATTACGTATCAGGGGATGAATCTTAACAATTTTGCCCTGGGCATCAAATTCAAATCTAGTCTCTGTCAGTTCAAAATCGATAGCTCCACGCTTGTGGCGAGCAGCATCTAAAACCTGATACAAAGCCTGCAAGTGCTGCAAAGACGCTAGTAACTCTTCAGAAGCCGCTTGCAATTCGTCGGTACTAGTTCCAGACTCTAGGATCGCAGCTACTTGGTCATAGGTCAAACGAGCGTACGAACGCATGATAGCAGGGAAAAAGCGTGAGCGAATAATACGCCCCTCAGAATTAATGTATAATTCACAAGCTAAACAGCGGCGGTCCACATTAGGTTTTAAAGAGCATAATTCATTAGATAATATCTCTGGCAGCATGGGAATAACCCGATCTGGAAAATAAACCGAGGTCCCACGTTGATATGCCTCTTGATCCAGTGCGCTATCCGGTGCCACATAGCTTGACACATCTGCGATACCTACAAGAAGTCTATAACCTTTAGGGGTTTTTTCGCAGTACACTGCATCATCAAAGTCTCTAGCATCAGCCCCATCTATAGTTATCAAATGTTTGGATCTAAGATCTTCACGCTCTGGCTCAATATTGATAGGGCTAGCAGCGTCCAGGCGCGCAATCTCCTGTTCCACAGCTTGTGGCCAAATAGTTGGTAACTCAAAGGCTCGAATAGCAATGTCGGTTTCCATACCAACCGCCATATGTTCCCCCAATACCTCCACTATTTTGCCTATGGGTTGGGTACGCTTAGTAGGCTGCTCTACAATTTCCACCACCACAATTTGGCCCTGTTGAGCACCACTTAAGGCCGTGCGAGGAATTATGATATCATGGTGTATCCGTTTGTTATCTGGAACTAAAAAACCAACCCCACTTTCCTGATGTAAGCGTCCTACCACTTGTTTGGTATTGCGTTCTAAAATTTCTACTATGGTACCTTCGGTACGCCCGCGCCGATCTTGACCGG
The DNA here is from genome assembly GCA_001276605.1 of Achromatium sp. WMS2. Lineage (GTDB taxonomy): Bacteria > Pseudomonadota > Gammaproteobacteria > Chromatiales > Chromatiaceae > WMS2. The sequence continues at coordinate 11,251 of JXSN01000003.1, read as the reverse complement.
TAATCTGTACCACAGCCCGATCGTCGTGAAATAGACAACGCATCTCACGGGCCGAAATAAACACATCTTCACCTGGTGAATCTGGTTTTAAAAACCCAAAACCGTCTGGATGCCCTATTATTCTGCCTGCCACAAGATCACGAGTGTTTATTGGACAGTACACCCCGCGCCTATTTTCCAACAGTTGGCCCGCACGAGTCATGGCTAGCAGCCTACGCCTTAAAGCCTCTTGATCTTGGTCTTTATGCAGCTTTAGGGTTTGGGCTAACTGCTCAAAATTTAAAGGCCCTTGCTCATTTAATACCTGTTGAATGAATTCGCGCGATGGAATAGGATTAGGATATTTTTTAGCCTCTCTGGCCCAATGTGGATCGCGAGACCCACCAGGGCGTTTTTTGTCGCGTTTAGTCACGTTAAAAGTTCTGAAATTCTTCTGATCTTAAAAAAATGCGATTATACAGTTGACAACAAGAATTGTCTTAAGTAAATTATACCTCAAGTCGAAAACTTGCGAACGTTGTGATAGGCCCGGGTGGCGGAATTGGTAGACGCACTAGATTCAGGTTCTAGCAAGCTAACGCTTGTGGAGGTTCAAGTCCTCTCTCGGGCACCAGATAGCATCAGCTTCTGTATCTCCACATAAGATGCAGCTAGACGTTTTTAACACCGCAGTTTTTAGCTTTTATCCGAAAAACGATAGCCCATACCGCGTACCGTCTGCAATAGTTGGTCGTGGCCAGTTGGTTCCAGTGCCTTACGCAGGCGTCGTATGTGTACGTCTACCGTACGTTCATCCAGATAGGCTTGGTCGCCCCAAACATTATCCAAAAGTTGCGACCGAGTAAAAGCGCGATCGGCATGAGTCATAAAAAAGTGCAACAGCCGATACTCGATGGGCGCAACTTCCAGATGCTCACCACCGACGGTTACCCTGCGGCTAGCATGGTCTATTTTTAGACCGGATATTTCCACATGACCAGTAGTTTCTTCGTGACCAATCCGGCGCAGCACAGCGCGCACCCTGGATACTAGCTCCCTGGTAGAAAACGGCTTAATGATGTAATCATCAACCTTGCCCTTGTCCAAACCCCGTATTTTATCCTCCTCATCACCACGGGCACTAACCATGATTATGGAAACATTTTTAGTCTTGGGATTCTGCCTTAATTGTTGAGCAAACTCTAGACCAGAGCGTCCAGGTAACATCCAGTCCAATAAAATTAAATCTGGAATAGCCGTGGCTATGTGTTTTCTGGCTTCCTCCACATGGCCGGCTTCTAAAACTTTATAGTTAGCGTTTTCTAGGGCAAAGCGGATAATTTCGCGGATATCAGGCTCATCATCGACAATAAGGACAGTTTCTTCAATCATAACAGGGCCCCTGTTAATTTTGCCTGTGGCGGAAGGTGCAACTCAAAACATAATGACAGTTTCATGTTACAGTAATATTACTGTTTGTATTTTTGATTTTTAACGGTTCTAGCAATCGGGCTCCAGCTAGTCACACTAAAGTAGCACTAACTCTCAACAATAGCGATAGAATCATAGACAATGAACATGCAAAACATCATCAAATAAGTCTTAAGCGCGTGGCAATGCAAGAAAGAGATTCTAACTACTATCCAAATAATACCATATGTTATTTTATACCAAACTTGCTGTAAACAATTTAGGCCAAGGCTAAAAATGGTCGAATATCACCCTCATTCCCCAAGTTTGAACACCTAATATACATACAATTACCTATGGATCGCCTAGTTAATTTGTAACTCGCTAAATTAGTTGAAAATATATGGTTTATACATGGCAACCAGGCTCTCGACCCTCATGTTCAAAAAATTTTACTATCGAATAAGCCAGGTAGTAACGCTAACTCAAAATAAATACCCTGCAAAAGTTATCGACATCACCAAATATTTCTGTTACTTTCGCTTTGTATCTCTTAAAATTTTGGGTTTTATTCTACATCGATCAATTACAATATCTTTAAAGTGGTATAAGTATGTATAGACCACATTATACTTTATATCTACTCATCATGTAAGCCCAAAATAATGCAATATAGCAATAACAACCACTATTTCATCTCAGCAGCACCAAGGAACCTGTCATGACCAAAAATACTGAAGTTGTACAACCAGGTAAATTTGTGGCTATTACCTATACCATATACGATCGTGAAGAAAATACCCTACTAGAACACAATGATTTACCTATAGGTTACGTTTATGGCGGTCCACAAACCTTAATTGGCGGCATGGAAGAAGCCGTACTCGGCAGAAGTGTAGGCGATACTATAGAATTGATGGTTGCGCCTGAAAATGGTTTTGGACAATACGACCCCAACCTGACGTTTACCGATGAACTTGATAATGTACCTGAAGAATTTCGTCATCTTGGTGCTGCCGTCCCCATGCAAAACGATGCCGGCGACATTAAAAATTTCTATGTAACCCGCATTGCCAATGGTCACCTAACAGTAGACGGTAATCACCCCATGGCCGGCAAGACACTAAAGGTACATGTCAGAATACTAGAAGTCAGAGACGCTACCAAGGAAGATCTCGGCACCGTACCTATTAATCCCATGATGTACCACTAGAGCTTCAGGCATTACCAACATTAGATAACATACTTTTATTATCGATAATCTTATGTTAAAATAACTATCAGGTTATGCTGATTCCTAGATAGTTCAACCTTCAATTTTGACCACTAAGCATAGGCAGTGCCAGCCCACTGGCACAGACCACGACAGTTTTGGCCATTATGCGCGAAAACTGTCGGACTCATTGGCATCCAGTATTGTTATTTGAACACCTTACCGCATAACCATAATTTGACTGATTCCACTTGCAATAAAAACCCTAGGTATTCTGGACATGACCCTCGGTATTGTAATATTAGCCGCCGGCCAGGGAACCCGTATGAAGTCCACGCTTCCCAAAGTACTGCATCCTCTAGCTGGAAAGCCAATACTAGAGCATGTTGTGGGTACAGCGCAGACTCTTAATCCTGACACTACTGTAGTTGTATATGGTCATGGTGGCCAACAGGTACTAGATCGAGTTAATAACCCACTATTACAGTGGGTAGAGCAGAAGCAAAGACTTGGTACCGGCCACGCAGTACAACAGGCTTTACCGTATTTGCAAACAGTAGACCGAGTTCTAGTCCTATACGGTGACGTACCCTTAATAACTACCGACACCCTACAACGCCTGGTAGACAGTACCACCTCAGTGCCTAGTCCATTGGGGATCATCACCGCTCAACTGGCCAATCCCAGTGGCTATGGGCGTATAGTCCGCAATACTGAGCAAAATATCCAAAAAATAGTAGAGCACAAGGATGCTAACACGGCCGAATTGGCTATTAACGAGGTTAACACAGGTATTATGTTAGTCCAAAGTAGCCATCTCAGTCGTTGGTTACACAAACTAAATAATGATAATATCCAGCATGAATACTACCTTACTGACATCGTAGCCCATGCTGTAGCTGAGAATTTCGTTATCACCAGCGTGCAACCAAAATACCTGGAAGAAGTCTTAGGCATTAACGACCGTGCACAACTATCCCGTCTAGAACGCTACTTCCAGATACGGCAAGCCAAGGCCATCATGCATGCTGGAGTAACCCTTGCTGATCCAGCCCGTTTTGACGTGCGCGGAACCTTGAACGTAGGCACAGATATTAATATCGACATTAATGTACTCATAGAAGGCCAAGTTACCATAGAAGATAATGTAACCATAGGCCCCAATTGCATATTACGTAATTGCCACATTGGTACCAGGAGCCAAATCCAAGCCAATTCGATTATCGACTCTGCCACTATCGGTGCCGATACCCGCATTGGTCCATTTGCACGTATCCGCCCTGGTACGAAATTAGCTGCAAATGCGCATGTGGGTAATTTTGTAGAATTAAAAAATGCCGACATTGGTACCGGCAGTAAAGTTAACCATCTTAGTTATTTAGGTGATTGCACCGTAGGCAATAATACTAACATCGGTGCTGGTACCATAACCTGTAATTACGATGGTGCGAATAAACATCAAACTAGCATTGGGGATAATGCCTTTATCGGTTCCAATACGGCTCTAGTCGCCCCTGTAAGCATCAATAACGATGCTACCATAGGCGCCGGTTCGGTCATTACTGAAGATGCCCCCGCGGCAAAACTTACCCTAGCCCGAACCAGACAAACAACCATAGACACTTGGCAACGCCCCGAAAAATAAACACTAAACCTTAGGTTAAAGCGAGGCCATCATGTCTCTAGCCAGCCACTACGCAATTAGTCCACAATATACTGATACTCCGACCAAGTTTCTCCTGGCCGGGTATATAGAATTACGTTCCTTAGAACAACTTGCGAATCAAAAACATACCCCTAATGATACCGCTATCGCAGATTTGACTAAACACATGGTGGCAATTCTCGACTGTCTCCTCAGATGGCGTTATCAACCAATGTGTCGCAGTCGCAATTGGGAAAACACGATCAAAAGTGAGCGTAATTCCATAAGCCGCAAGATACTGCTTCAAATCGACTTGGTTAAAATTGTGCTAAATCCAGATTGGCAAGCCACCGTATGGCGGCAAGCCATCACTGCGGTAAAGCAAGAGACAGGAATTGCTGAGTTACCTAAAAATTGCCCCTGGACCATGGAGCAAATTTTGGATAGGGATTGGGTCCCTGAGGTAAGGTAATTATTTGTATGCTGTGTTTCAGGACTGGTTATCGCACTAACCCCAAAATCGCATACCAATTCACGCCTACCCCACTTTTTAAAACCTGAGAATTGGTTTTTATGCTACAATTACCGGATTTTTCCATAGCCAAGATCCTTGTGGTCGGCGATTTAATGTTAGATCGCTATTGGTACGGAACCACGCAACGTATATCTCCGGAAGCACCGGTTCCCATAGTGCGCGTGGAACGGGAAGAACACCGACCGGGCGGGGCTGCCAACGTTGCAGTTAACATTGCAACCTTAGGCACTCAGGTACGACTGTTGGGACTAACTGGAGTGGATGAACCAGGACAGACCCTAAAAAACCTGCTACAAGAAAACGGAGTGCAGTGTACTTTTACACTAGTATCTGGATATCCAACCATTACCAAACTGCGTATCATCAGCCGCCACCAGCAACTATTACGCATGGACTTTGAAAATGGTTTTACCGAACTTGCAAGTGAACAATTACTAACATCCTATCGCAATTGGTTGCAATGGCCAGACATTATTGTATTATCTGATTATGCCAAAGGCACATTACACAATATCAGGACCTTAATTCAATTAGCCACTGCTGCTGGCAAAATTGTGTTAGTAGATCCCAAACAGCAAAATTTTGAATGCTACAGTGGGGCCAGCATCGTAACCCCTAACCTTGCCGAACTAGAGGCGGTAGTTGGCCCCTGTCCCACTGAAGCCGCAATTGTTGAACGCGGCATGCAGGTGTTAACCCAGAATCAATTAAAAGCCCTCCTGGTTACCCGTGGCGAAAAAGGGATGACCTTGCTGCGCACTGACGAACAACCCTATCATTTACCAACTCATGCCCGCGAAGTTTACGACGTAACCGGCGCTGGCGACACTGTAATTTCCGTATTAGCAGCTGGATTAGCAGCCAAATTACCCCTGCTACAGGCTACCCAACTCGCCAATCATGCCGCTGGTATCGTGGTCGGAAAACTAGGTACCGCGGTAGTACACCTGTGCGAATTAGAGTGTGCCATACGAGGTGTTGATACTCCACAACGTGGTATAGTTACTGAGCAACAACTACTAACCCAAGTGCAAGCTGCTAAGCAGCGTGGGGAAACTATTGTCTTTACCAACGGATGCTTTGATATACTACATGCTGGCCATGTAACCTACCTAGAAGAAGCGCGGCGTTTAGGCAATAGATTAATCGTTGCCATCAACACGGATGCTAGTGTGCGCAACCTAAAAGGGGCAGATCGCCCCATAAATCCCCTAGCCCAACGTCTAACCATGTTAGCAGCCCTCGCCTGTGTTGACTGGGTAGTGGCATTTAGCGAACCAACTCCAGAACGGCTTATCTGCAAATTACAACCAGATTTTCTGGTAAAAGGTGGAGATAATAAACCGGATCAAATCCCCGGTGCGGATTGTGTACGCCAAGCCGGGGGTCGAGTACAGATATTAAGCTATTTATCCGAATATTCAACTACTAAGACCATCAACCACATTCGTAGTTCGTGAGCATATAATTACGTACTATTAACACATGTTAGCTACATTAAATCCAGACGTCGTAATCCTTGGTGCTGGTATTGCTGGTTTATGGAGTCTAACCGCACTACAGCAGGCTGGTTATACTGCCTTGCTCCTAGAAAATCAACAGCTAGGTGGTACCCAAACCTTAGCCTCTCAAGGCATTATTCACGGCGGTACCAAATACACCCTCAGTGGCCAACTTACCAACTCGGCCCAATCTATCAAGGCCATGCCAGCCATCTGGCGCAACTGCTTGCATGGCATCGGATCGCTTAACCTAACACCAGTCCAAATTTTATCCAAATCTCAACATTTATGGTCCACCGGTCAGCTAGGCTCATCCCTAATTACGCTATTAGCCAGTCACGCCATGCAAAGCCGGGTAACCAGCGTAGCTGCAAATAATCAATACCCAGAAATTTTACAACATCCGGACTTTAAAGGCCAAGTTTATTGCCTGGATGAACCGGTGTTAAATATTGCCAGTCTGATCCATACGCTAATTGACCTAACTCCTAATTCACACCTCCAAATTAACCCTGAAACTGGATTGGATGTCAAGCTTATTAGTGAAAATTCACCATATAAATTTGAACTAACCATTGACAATGGTACCAACGCCCCCCTAAAACTTACCTGTAAGCACCTGGTATTAACCGCAGGAATAGGCAATCAAGCATTGCTAACTATGTTGGGATTAACCAAACCAGTGATGCAGGCACGACCATTACATATGATTATGCTACGTGGTAACTTACCTTCATTCTATGGACACTGTTTAGGCGTAGGCACTAATCCTCGCCTTACCATAACTACCCATAGCCTATCAGCAACTGAGCGTGTTTGGTATTTAGGCGGTCAAATTGCCGAAACAGGGGTCAAGCGTAGCGTAGAATCCCAAATAACCTATGCTAAGAACGAATTAGCCGCGGTCTTGCCTTGGTTAAATCTAACCAATATGCGATGGGCCACCTGGCGTGTAGAACGTGCGGAACAACGCCAACCTGGTGCCATCCGTCCAGATCAGCCTTGCGTGTATACTCAAAATGGTGTGAGCGTAGTCTGGCCTACTAAGCTAGCCTTTGCACCGGTTGTAGCGGATAAATTACTCACTAGTCTCAACCAAGAGCAAATTTATCCCCGATCCGAATCAGCCCCATCCATATCAGTTTATACCAGGCTCTCACAATATGATTGGCCCAGGCCGCCATTACCCAAATTACCATGGGAATCAATTACGGAATGGAATTAACCAACCTTGGAACCACCGGCATCCAAGTTAGCCCGTTGGGTTTAGGAACAGTCAAATTTGGACGCAATCAACAAGTAAAATATCCACAACCTTTTACCTTGCCTAGTGATACCCAGTTACGTGATTTACTAGATTTAGCTAGTGATTTGGGAATTAATCTCATTGATACGGCACCAGCTTACGGTACCAGCATGCAGCGCTTAGGACAATTATTGCCTAAAACTAGGGAACGTTGGGTAATTGTGTCTAAAGTTGGCGAAAGTTTCCATGCAGGTCAATCCCAATTTGACTTTGGTTATCAGGCAACCATTGAGAGCGTGCATACCAGCTTGCGCACTCTAAATACCGATTACTTAGATGTGGTACTTATTCATTCTAATGGTGATGATCTACATATTCTGAATTATGAGCCGGTGGTTACAGCCCTTGAGCAACTCAAAATGCAAGGTGTAATCCGAGCACATGGTATTTCTAGCAAAACTGTGGCTGGTGGCCTACAGGCTATCACCATGTTAGATGTGGTAATGGTTACACTTAACCCCTTGCATCAGGAAGAATTAGCTGTAGTAACAGCTGCCGCGAAGCTAAACAAAGGGGTATTAATAAAAAAAGGTTTACAAAGTGGATATATCAATGATCCAGCCACAATTCAAGCTGCATTACAATTTATTTTTTCCCAATCTGCGGTGAATAGCTTAATTATTGGTACTATTAATCCAGAGCATTTGCGGTCTAATGCAGTAATTTTAGACACTGTACTCAGTACTGCTAGGTCCAATTAGTATAGTGTAATCGCACCTACGGGATGTACCGAAACAAAATCTGAGCGTTCTCATGCTCTAGCGTAGAAACGCATCCGGGGACGCTCCAGCGTCCCCATACGTACACTGAAGTATAATGATCAAGTTAAGGGGAGTGCCACTCCAGCTTACCATTTAACTAGATGTTTTTATCATAGATAGCTAATTACCAACAAATAACTCTAATGCACAATTTGCATCGATATTTATACAGCTTAACCCTATATTTATTAACCCCAATATTCATTCTCAGACTGCTATGGCGCAGTTATAACACCCCTGGTTATCGGCACCGCATCAGCGAACGCTTCGGCTATCTTTCAAAACTGCCACCTCAGCACGGTATTTGGGTACATGCCGTATCTTTTGGTGAAGTGCAGGCTGCAATCCCGCTGCTCAAGCAAATATTAACCATATATCCACAATTGCCATTAGTGGTTACTACGACCACGCCTTCGGGATCGCAACGCCTGCTAGAAACCCTAGGCTCTCAAGTATACCACTGCTATGCACCTTACGATGTCCCATGGGCAGTACGTAGATTTTTATCCCAGGTCCAACCCAGTTATGTGATTATAATGGAAACCGAGATTTGGCCTAATATTTTATATCAGTGCCATTACCAGCATATTCCAGTGTTACTAGCTAACGCACGGCTATCCGCTAAATCAGCCCATGGTTATGCAAAGTTACAAGCTCTTACCCAAGCAACTCTAGGTTATTTTACCAAGATAGCAGCTCAAACCAGTGAAGATGCCCAAAGGTTTGTCCAATTAGGAGCTAATACTAATAATATAGAAATAACCTGCAATATTAAATTTGATCTAAGTTTAGATCCAGACATCGGATCGCAAGCAGCAACTATACGGCAACTTTGGGGTAAAAACCGCCCCATTTGGATTGCTGCCAGTACTCATGCTGGTGAAGAAGAGCAAGTTTTGGATGCACACCAACAGATATTATCCGTATTGCCAAATACCCTATTGGTTTTAGTACCTCGACACATAGAACGTTGTACTAAAATTGCTAGTTTAATAACCGCCCGGGGTTGGAATGTGACACTGCGTTCGCAAGCAACTCCCTGTGCTGCTGATACTAAAGTTTTTTTGGGAGATAGCATGGGGGAACTAATCCGGTTTTTTGCCGCTGCTGATGTTGCCTTGATCGGTGGTAGTCTTATTCCTCACGGCGGCCATAATTTATTAGAGCCAGCGGCTGTAGGTATTCCAGCCATAACAGGTCCGTACGTGATGAATTTTAAGGAAATTACGCAGATGATGGTAGCAGCCAATGCGGCAGTTCAGGTAACCAGCGTAGCCGAGTTAGTTACGGTGGTTATTAATTGGCTACAAAATCAGGATTTACGCAATCAGATTGGTACCAACGGCCGGCTATTGGTAGAGCGTAATCGGGGTGCTTTGGCTAAATTATTGCAAATTATAAATTCTTTGATTAAATGAATTGGGGTAAATTTTGCACTATGGTAGTTTATCTGGCTATTAAAATATCGAGACCAATGGTTGCCGATTTCACAGCCTTAATTAGCCAGTTTGGTTAATCGTAACTCGATGCGCCGCGATTGTGGATCCGCAGCGTCGAAATTTCCCTCTGTTGCTGGTATCGTTTGACCAGCTGAATAGGTCCGCACCTTGATTTGGGATAATATCAATTTTTGGGCGTGTCTATTAACAAAAGCTTCCCATGCCAACTTGATTGCCAAGGCCCGCAATAAACCTAGATCATTATTGGATCCTGGAACTAACCCAGTTAGCGTCATTGTCCCAGCTTGCAATAGTCTAGTTAGTCTTAGGTCTAAATTTCCGGTTTTAGATACTGGAATGCCATCAGTGTGTCCCACGACTTCTAAAGTGTCAACATTCATGGCTCCATTCCGGTTACGCTTAATGATTTCCTGAGCAAGCTCGGAAAAAGCTGTATGCTGGAGATCAGTTTGAAAATCACTACTGAGGTCGGCACTTCCTGAACCAAAAAAATGCCGCCGGTTGGCACCCGAAACAGTAATAATTGGTGGTTTATCATTTAATTGCTGTTTAAGATCCAGATTTTGATTTGATAGTTGCGTATTCTGCCCCATAAGTTCATCAAGCTGTTTAGCAAGCTTTGAGTTTTCTGCAATCAAGTGGGCTACAACAGATTTATCATCTGGATTGGGTAAAAACACAAACAGTACACTTCCAGTCAACGCCAGTGCTACAATAAACAAAGTCATGAATAGATCGGCGATACTCGGCCAATACGATACCTGAGGATCTAATTCATCACCATATAACATTTGGTATTGTCTCGTACTTGGAAATTACCGATATTTAGTCCAAGGTGTCACTTCTTATTCCGTTGTCCGAATATTCGACCCAACCAACCCCGCCTAGGTTTTAGCCTTAATTCTTGAGCATACTCATCTATTACTTGTCTGGTTTGTTGATAAAGCTTATTGAAGCCGTTAAGTATAGTAGTAAAGCCAGCAGAGGTTTGTTTGCCACTAGCATTAATCTCTTCAGCAGATGTTCTCAACTCAGTAGCTATAGCCCGAAATTGGGCATAAATTTGCTTGGCCTGCTGATGCTCAAGAATGTAATCATTTAGTATTTGAGTGGTATTTGCAGTTAGATTTTTCAACTCTTCATTGGTAGCATTAACTTTCTTAGTAACATCCACACCAGAGGCATGAAGTTCCACTATTATAGAAACTAGAGTTTTTATGTTGCTCTCAAGAACTTTACCAGATATATCAGCCTGTTGTTGCATATTTTGGATAGCGGAACTAATGATTTTGGATATCTGATTGATCATGCCCTTGACATCCTCTGCAGTTGTCGCATTATGCTTCTTAAGATCAACAAGAGCATTTTCCATAGTTGTAGCCACTCTTACCTGCATTTTCTGGTTAGCCTGATTAATCTCGGATGCTGCCGCAATAACTG
>JXSN01000197.1 GCA_001276605.1 Achromatium sp. WMS2 | reverse complement strand
AGCGGATCCACGAGCAACGGTTTGTACACTATTCGGGCTAATGCTACCGCCGCGACCATTAACGCGTGGAGTAACGGTGTAATTAGTAGCAGAAGTTACCGCAATATAGCCTGTTTGTATCTGCGCCGGATTGTAATTCGCATTGCCATTTTGAGTAGCAACAATACCACAACTACCCACACTTATCCCAGCCACGGTATTGTTATTAACTGAACATATACTAGAAGTAATGGAGTTAAAGGTTACTGGTAATCCGGAGGAAGCGGTGGCATTGATGGTAGTTGTTCCGCCTACTGCAAGAAGATTGGGACTGAATATTATGGGACCTATAGTTTGATCAACTCTAGAACCAATATCGCCAGTAACTGAATAGCTGCCACCTTCATATCCATGAACCCCTAACCACCATCTACCAGTAGTAGGATTAGCTTGGGAGCAAGCTTCGTTGCCTGAAGAAAGGTAAGGTCGACACACATAGGAATCTAAAGTTGGTTTACTTCCTACCTGAGTATAAATATCTACATCACCAGTAGCATTAGTGGAACTTAACGTTAAACTAGTTGCCCCCGCTGGAATATCTATGTAGTAATATCTCCAACTATTATAAGCTACGCTTTCCCCATTTATTGCAACATCATCAACAAGCTCGGTATCAACAGACGCCATTACAATGGTACCAGTAACCGAATAATTACCAGCCTCATAACCACGAACACCTAACCACCACCTGCCAGCGGTAGGGTTAGCTTGGGTGCAGGATTCGTTGCCTGAAGAAAGGTAAGGACTACACACATAGGAATTTAAAGTTGGTTTAGCTCCTACTTGGGTGTAAATATCTACATCGCCAGTAGCATTAGTGGTGGTTAAAATCAAGCTCTCTGCTCCTGCAGGAACGTCTATGTAGTAATATCTCCAGCTAGAGTACAATACGCTCTCGTTATTTACGGTAACACCGCTTGTAAGATTGACATCAGATGTTGATATAGCAGCAATAGCCGTAACAGAATAACTACTAGCCTCGTAACCATGCACACCTAACCACCATCTGCCAGCAGTAGGATTAGCTTGGGAGCAGGATTCGTTGCCTGAAGAAAGGTAAGGACTACACACATAGGAATCTAAAGTTGGTTTAGATCCTACTTGGGTGTAAATATCTACATCACCAGTGGCATTAGTAGTAACTAAGGTTAAATTAGTTGCTCCTTCAGGAACATCTATGTAGTAATATTTCCAACCATCAAGTGCTACGCTTTCCCAATTTATTGTAACACCATTAGTAAGTTGAGTATCTGCTGTAGGTGATGTTACAATAGTTCCAGTAACCGAAAAGCTACCAGCCTCATAACCATAAACACCTAACCACCATCTGCCAGCAGTAGGATTAGCTTGGGAGCAGGATTCGTTGCCTGAAGAAAGGTAAGGACTACATACAGATGAATTTAAAGTTGGTTTAGCTCCCACTTGGGTGTAAATATCTACATCACTAGTGGCATTAGTAGTAACTAAGGTTAAATTAGTTGCTCCTTCAGGAACATCTATGTAGTAATATTTCCAACCATTAAGACTTACACTTTGGTTATCTATAGTAACCCCACTAGTTAGTTGAGTATCTACTATGGTACCAACCATAATAGCATTAGATGCAGCGAGGCCATTATTATTTTCATTACTTTCTGCTACCACACTAGTATCATCTGCATAAGCCCCCATGTAATACTCGCCGGTAGTAACTGTTGCTGGTATGTTAACCGCAACATCAGAACAGGTGAAAGTTTGACCAGCACCCAGTGCTGGAACATCACAAGCTGAACCTATAGTAATATCAGTTTGGGTTAGCATGCTATCTGTAGATAAATAAAATCCTATTCTACTGGCAGCTGCACTAACGCTACCTTGATTTTTTACTACCGCCGTAACTGTAGTACTACCCCCTAGGGGAACATTTGCTGCAGAAGTTATGCTAGTAATCATCAAATCTGGAGAGTTATTGGCATTTCCGGCCACTGCAATCCAAGACGCACCTTCACCAACCCTAGAACTGGTACCACTAGGATCGTAATGAATCCGCATATAACCACTTTCACCCCAAGATGATCCCCAACTATTACGCAATATCCAACTTTGTGTAGCATCATTCCAACCAACCAATACAATCTGATGATCAGTAGAACCGCCGCAACCATTACTAGTGGGATTATAAACACCACCAGTATAGTTAAGGAAACCACTTACACCAGCACAAACTCCAGCAGTAACAGCGCCATAAGTCATAATGGCTGCTTTTATTTGATCATTAGTGGGCATAGTCCATTCCGACCCAGTAATAAACTGCCAAGAAGAAGCCACATGAGAATGAGGATATGCAATAGAACAGCTACCATTGGTGGCAGTATAGGGTTTACTAGATTCTAGCACGGCCCCAAGACCAGTCTGAGATAATCCTAAAGTGTTGTAGTGATATTTACTGGCAGTTAAGCCACCATTACAGGACCAGTTATCTCTATTACAAGATACTAAAAACTGTTCCGATAAATCGGCCATGGAATTACCACTTTTGGCCACGGCAATTTCCATCACCCCTACGGTGCCAAAAGCCCAACAGGAACCACAACTACCTTGATTACGCACCGCCGGTACAATTCCTGAAGATCTTGAATCATATGCGGCAGGAAATGATTTTAATGCTGGCAAGGTAATAGGCGGTGCATCATCTTTAACATTTTGCGAACTTTTCGATTTAATACTTTTTACAGGTTTGGGATCTGTTAATTCTAAAGTTCGCAAACCGCGCGGAACCCACAGTTCTAACTTAGTACGGACTGGTTCTGTTTTATCAAATGGACGTTGATATTTTAATTTAACTACATTAGATGTTGATGATTTAGAATGTTTAATTTTTATAACCTGTGTGGTAGGTGTTCCTATGCCGCGATTATGATTTTCGTACACGGCATCACCATCTTGACTATAGTCAGAATTTTCAGAATCTACTGACCAAGTATAACCAGCAGTCATAAGTGCTTGTAATTTGAGAGTAAAATCTGCACTATCAGCTAGATTCACCGTCATGGTTACAGGACCACCCAAGAAATTTATAGAATCAATATTGGAACCATCAAATAGTATATTTCTTAAATTATCAATATCTTGAGTTCCAGATAAAATTATATTACCATCACGGACTCCGATGTTGGCACCTTTGGCTTGTGCCTTTTTAATGGTGCTTGCAAAAGCATTATCATTATCTTGTTGATATTTAACCTGATTAAGGTTCATAGTTATCTCTGCTTGCCATTGAAGTTTGGAGTTCATTTTGGCAGAAGGAGCAGCAAAGCTAACGGCAGTGCCAAGCAAGATGCACGCAGCTAGTACAACCTGGGTTAATTTTGACATATCGATATTACGACCTATAGTATGTAGCTTAGTATGTAGCTATTAAGTTTGCGGGAGCTTCTTGAGTTAAGTATGGCTAGCACATAATTGCATTTACCTCGATTTATACCTAAAGACAAGGTAGTCCAAAGCTTTACCCTCAGTCAAGCCCAAATTTTGTTAAATATTGCACAAAACTAGAATTTATGATACTCGATAATCCAGTTTTTAATGCTTGACAAAAAATTAAAGACTAAATTCAAGCATACCAATTTCAAACATAAGTGCAGACCCACTCCGCCCTATACCGTAAAGACGGCGTTGGTTCTTGTCGCCCTAACTCTCTTACACACATGTGTTTTCCGGAATCAGCTAGAGGCAGCCATTT
>JXSN01000196.1 GCA_001276605.1 Achromatium sp. WMS2 | reverse complement strand
TGTAATAAATTCCATAGTCAGAATCTTTCCTGTATTTAAAGGTATTAAATGATAATCATCACATAAATAAGATTATATGATGCTTAGGTGGAGATAATCACCTATCATGTAGCTGTGATGTATATTAATCAAGCTCGTAAGATGAGGCCGGTAGCCCAAAAAACTTACACTTTTATGCTTGTTGCCGCATTTCAGCGTGGTACGCAGGTGGGGACGCTTTAACATTCCTCACTGCAACATGCTAGTGTTATAAACGTATATCACGTTCCCTGCATATTTGGACACGCTGCGCTTTGCCTAACTTACGAATACCAAATAATTTTATCAAGGATACGTAATTACAAGTAAAGTATAAACCTAAATCACGGTCTTAATTGTTGTTGTATTTTATTTAATTATGAATTAACTAATTAGTTGTGGTTAAAATGTCGCTATTGCTTTGCCAGCGCAATCAGAAATTTTTGTAACATACATGAATTCAATTATTCAGCTTACCCTAAATCAAGCCTTTGAGTTTATTTTACATGTTGCTGTGGTACGCCCTGTATTTCTATGGGGGGCTCCCGGTATTGGTAAAACAGCATTAGTAATGCGTTTTGCTAAGGAAGTAGGTTTGGAATGCGTATCTCTACTCGGTAGTCAGTTAGCTCCCGAAGATTTACTAGGAATACCCAGGATTGAAGGGGAATGTTCAAAATTTTTCCCACCTTCTAATATTGTTAGATCACAACCATTTGTTCTTTTTTTGGATGAACTAAATGCAGCAAGTCACGAAATTCAAAAAGCTTTTTACTCATTGATTTTAGAAAAACGAGTGGGTGAATATTGCCTACCTAAGGGAACAGTGGTCATTGGAGCTGGGAATCGTTCACAAGATGCGGCTATTGTAAAACCAATGCCTTCAGCCCTAATCAATAGGATGGCCCATATTCATTTGCGAGCTGATCACCGGCAATGGCTAAACTGGGCTATTAATCAGGGCAATATTCATCCTTGGATTGTTGAGTATATTCAGATGCGTCCTGATCACCTGTGGAGTGAACCGCCGAAACATGAAGAGCCGTTTTCTACCCCTAGATCGTGGCACATGTTTTCCGATGCGCTATACTCATTTGGAGAAAGTACCGACCCTAACCTAGTTGAGGCTTTGGCTTATGGCCTATTGACACCAGCACATGCTGGCCAATTCAAAGGTTTTTTAAAGCAAGTACACGAAAAACATACATTAAACAAGATTATTAAGGGGCTTGCTAGATGGCCGGATGCCCCGGGTGATCGTGATTTATTGTATTTTTTAGCACAATCGTTTCGGGCCTTGTTGCAAAAAGAATTACCTGAACAAGAAACATCAGTGCGCTCTGAGCATAAATCCCTGGCGATCAAGGCCAAGGACTTAATTAGGGATTTAGCGCGGATTAGCGTTGAGATAGCGCAAACAGTAGTAGCAGAAGATGATGCTGGGCAAAGATTACCGGCATGGTTCCTAGTCGAAGTAGCCCGTGATTTACCACGTTTAGCTAGTAGAATTGCCAAAAAATAGGGGCCAACATGCCGATGTAGATATTATACATTAGACTAAAATGTCTCAGGCATCTCATGGTGACATCCATACCTCGATCTAGGCTAAGGCATAGCTCCTGTCGCTAATTTTACATCGAATGCCAGAAGTTATGCGTTCTAGCAGTAACATACTACTTAATCTTGAGATCAATTTCTTAAGATATAGCGGAATGTTTGGATTCTGCTCCTATACATGTTAACAAGACAGGTATCGTCACAACCGCAAGATTCCCTGCTAACCAGCCAACTACGTTGACTGCGCACTAATCTTCTAGCTTCAGCACCATAGTTTCCGTTCCTCAGTCTAAAATACAGACTAGACATAGTGGAATCCATGCGCGACAATCTAGCGTTATTACAAATTGTTTCTTCAACACACCCACTAGCACGTCTACAGTTAAAGCTAGCCGCGTTAACACTACCGACACTAACAGCCAAACTACAGCCTAGCAAAACCAATGTTGGCATAAAAGTAGCTTTCTTCACAATTCAACCTCCTTAGAATTAATGTTTGTAAACACAAGCCAATATTAGCGTAATTTTAAGGCTATGCCTAGGATATTGATATATAATATTCTTATGATTAAGTATCCCTATTTTTTAATTCAGAAATGGGTAAATTTAATTACGTGATGGTAAGCAGGAACGAACCATGACCCATTTAATAAAAAAGCGTGAAGATATAGATAACATACCCACATACAATAGTATTTTTTGGGAAACCGTATTTTGTATCATTAGAACCTGGACACAATGGGTAGATTTATCTACAATATTTGGATCTTGGTCTATAATTTATACGCGTTTTTCGCTTCGGACAAAAATGGTACCTAGGAAAGCACCCATATCTTGACATGCCGATTCATGTTAATATGGATAAAGAAAATCGCAACCCCATAAGATGACTACCCCCAAAAAATACTTGACAGCAGATAGGTCATTGTGATTTAAGTGCGCCCGTGATTTCAAAATCAGCAATAATCCATTGTGATCTATCCCTTTTTATGTGAAAACAACAAAATAACAATATTCCGACCTACAATTAATATGTCAAAATCACAGTTTGTAATTGATGTTAATACCGCAGATTTTGTTAAAGTAGTTATCGAAGGATCCCATAAGCAACCAGTGTTGGTAGACTTTTGGGCCAACTGGTGTGCGCCTTGTCGATCACTTAGTCCAATTCTTGACAAGATCGCAGCCGCATATAACGGTAAACTCATAATAGCTAAAGTTAATACTGATCAAGAACAACAACTTGCGTCCCAGTTAGGCATCCGTAGCCTACCAACTGTGCGTCTTTTTATAAATGGCAAAGCTGCGGGCGAATTTATGGGCGCCCTTCCTGAAGCTGGTGTACGAGAATTTTTGGAACGCCACATTCCACAAGTATCGAACAAGTTGCTTCGACAGGTAGATACTCTGTTGGCCCAAGGTAATCTGCAACAAGCTGTAGCAGTAGCAGAACAGGCCTATGCTGACAATACTAACGACATTAAAACACAACTTGTATATGCTAAAGTCAAGCTTACTAGTGGTGATTACTCAGAAGTAGAGCGTATCCTGGCTGCCTTACCATTACCGGAGCAATCTAATCCAGAGGTAAAGGTATTACAGGCCAAACTATTTTTTGCACGCATTGCGGCTCAAGCCCCATCTCAAGAGCAACTGCGGCAAAATCTAATTGCCAACCCTAAAGATAGTGCATCCAACTATCATATGGCTGCATATCAAATTATGGCTGGTGCATATCAGGACGCATTGGACACTTTACTTACGTTGCTACGCCGGGATCGGAACTATGGCGACGATGCTGCTCGCAAGGCCATACTGGGTATATTTAATATCCTGGAAAATAAGGGAGATTTGGTGGCACGCTACCGTGCTAAGCTAACCAATGCCCTATTTTAGTTTGTTGAGATTGAGGTAAGAATGTAGCGTGAAAACACCAAACAGCGAAAAGTCTAATGATATGTTGCTGGATTAATTTTACTACAAGAACTTATGTCATATTAGGACTTACGCAAAAGCCATGTTAAGTGACGGATTTCTGAGCTGCTGAACAAGATAATCATCCAAGAGACCGTGTTTGAGCTTATAAACCGTTTTACCTGTCTGAACCGCAAAATGTTTAAGCCGCACCCATACCAAAAAGGCGCAACCAACGTGATTACGTTGAATACGGGCATTGCGACATTGACAACGTTCCATACCTGT
>JXSN01000195.1 GCA_001276605.1 Achromatium sp. WMS2 | reverse complement strand
GGTGGTCATAAATAATCTACAACGACTCCGTCCTGGCCACTGACCAGGCCTCTACCCATTTTACACCTGCCTGTTTCAAGGTCCGTGGCCATAGTAGATGATGTAATTACAACCGGGGTAACAGTTGACGAATTGGCACGGACCTTGAAACAGGCAGGTGTAAAATGGGTAGAGGCCTGGTCAGTGGCCAGGACGGAGTCGTTGTAGATTATTTATGACCACCTACACCTAACTTTGATAAAAAGTAACTATTATCAGTTTTAAACCGAATATATCATTATGTACACTAAAAATTTTTCAGAAATATGGTATTCAAGCACTGATGAGTTGCTTTTATATGCCCGCGATTATCCAACTAGCACTACCTCTAACTTACCACCTGTGCTCTGTTTGCACGGTCTTGCCAGCAGCTCAGTTGCCTTCCTTAGCCTGGCTACGGTTTTGAATAGTCACCAGCACCGCGTCATACTTGCTGATCAACGTGGACGTGGCCATTCGGCATATGATCCCAATCCTGATAATTATATTTTGGATACCTACGTCCGTGATATGTTCAAACTTCTTGACAATCAAGGCTTGAACCGGGTGTTTATAATTGGTACCTCAATGGGTGGATTGATAGCTATGCTTATGACGCATATGCAACCTCAGCGCATAGCTGGGATTGTCATAAACGACGTAGGACCAGAAATAAATTTTACTGGTATAGCTAGAATTGTAGATAATCAGCAGCGTTTTCAACCACTACCGAGCTGGGACTTGGCTGTGGCTAAAGTTAAGGCACATTATTACTCCAAATTTCCTAACTTTTCTGACTCTGATTGGTTAGAGCTTACACATGATATTTATCACGATGTTAATGGCCTGCCAGTGATTAACTGCGATCCTAATATTTTGCAACCTTTACTATCACCTACGTTTAGCGCCAATCCACTAGATTTATGGGAAATTTTTAGGACTATAACTGTTCCTATGTTATTGTTTCACGCTGAAAAATCTGATATCCTATCTCGTGATTGTGTTTTAAAGATGCAGGCGGTCCAACCCACAATGACGACGGTAACGGTTCCTGACTCTGGGCACGCCCCAACTTTAAATGAGCCTGTTACCCAAGCGGCGATTCTGAGCTTCTTGCAATCTCAATCCTGTGATAATCCAAGTTATGTCACATCGTCCGCGTAAGCGTTTCGGTCAAAATTTTTTGCAAAATCCAGGGTATATTGAGGCTATTGTCGATGCTATCAACCCCAAACCAGAGCAACATTTAGTAGAAATAGGTCCTGGCCTAGGGGCAATAACTACCGGGTTGTTAAAGGCCGCTAAAAGCTTAGATGTAATAGAGTTAGATCGGGATCTGATTGGCCCGTTAACTAAAAATTGTGCTAATTATGGTGATTTGCGTATTCATCAAGCTGATGCCTTGCAATTTGATTTTAACTCTTTAGCGCCTACTCCAACATTGATTTCGCATGATCACGTTAAATTACGTGTTGTAGGTAACATACCATATAATATTTCTACACCGTTAATTTTTCATGTTTTATCTCAAATGCATTGTATTTGCGACATACATTTTTTGCTACAAAAGGAGCTTGCGGAGCGCCTCACCGCTAATCCTGGAACTAAAGCCTACGGTCGTCTCAGTATTATGGTACAAGTACACTGTATGGTCCAACATTTATTTGATATCGAGCCACATGCGTTTAGTCCGATCCCCAAAGTAGAATCAAGCTTGGTAAGACTGCTACCCTACTCTCAACCACCGTATTCAATAGTAAATTACCCAATCTTTGCTAATTTAGTTACTCAAGCCTTTTCACAGCGCCGCAAAATTTTACGCAATGCCCTGGGTAACCTGATGGCTCCCGAACATATTCGTAATGCTGGTATAGATGGTACCCGCCGACCTGAACAGTTAACTATATCTGAATTTGTACAGTTATCTAGCTATTTAGCCGCCAATAAGGATTTTATCGCGACATCCGATGTATCTATGGAACACAACTTTAGAAATCGGCAATAACATGATATTAATGCTAATAATCCTTGGATTAGCTGTGGCATCTAGCTATGCCAATGAGCCATCTCATTTAAGCGCGGCTCCAATAAGTATTACGGATAATACTCACGCCATTTCCAAAACCACTGATAGCAGCGGCAAGCAAGCAGGTCACGGTGGACATGGCGGCGGGCATGGTGAAGAAACACCTCCTGAACATTTTGTGGTGCTAGATCTGATTGCTGAGGCCCTAGAAGCTAGTATTTTCGGGCTTTGGGTTAAAATTACAGAATTAAAGCCCAAAATAGAGCACATTCAGCAATTATATCGCCAAGGGGAGAAAAACAAGGCTTTAGCCAAAGCTCTTGGTGTGTCTACGGAAGTAATACTTATCGGCTTTTTTATAGAGACACTGGGGGTGCCAGAAACTTTCATTATGGCAATGTCTTTTACTGATAACTGGTGGTTACAACTCGCCCACTCGTTTGGGGGAGTGTTCGTATCGACCAAGGCGGCAACCATCATAGCCGAACACGTAGAGGAAGCTGTAGAAGAAAAGTACGAACATGAACCGTTCTTTTTGTTTGCTCCTAGCTCGCTCCCAATTCCCCCCACGGGTGCTGAAAATACTGCCGATTAAGGTTTAATGTGCTGCTACTGCCGGTTTGTGACCCCCGGAACGCAAGGATTCTATAGTCCTAAGTACGAATTCCTGAGCAAACATTCCACCTAAAATAGCGCTTAATACGGCAACGGGCATGGTTAAACCGGCACCTGCCTCGATTGCTTCAGCAACTCCTGCCCCCTCTAGCATCATGACGCTAGATGATATCAGGCCAGCTGCCCCGCTGGCTACAAGTAAGCCAACTAAACCGCCACCGACTATAGCCAGGTTCTGATTAGTTTCGGCATCTGGAGTAATAGCATGGGCCCCGCTATTGGCCGCTGTGTTAGCCATTAAGTTGAAACTGGCCAAAGACATAAGTAGGCTTAAGGTGATTAATAATTTGAACATAAAATATACCTCTATGTTGGTTAGATACAACAGATTTAACTTTGTTGGATTGGTAATACATACTAACTCATATGGTATATTTTGTATTATAAATTCAATTGATGTTGAATAAAACTTTTACAAAAATGATATCTTATACATACAGTTACAGCGATGACGGTATCAAACCACTACGAGATCAACCAAAGGCTATGCGTCGCCTGAGCTTGATTAACCTTAATCTGTAATTAGACATGTCAACGCAGCGGATAGCTCCCGCACGAAAATCTCGCTATGGGGTAAATTACTATTTCCGGCAACACAAACCATCACCATCACAAGTATATGTGAAATTTTTTAGACATGCAAGTTATGCAGTTGAAAGTTCAGTAATCGGATGGCACAGATCATGTTTTCAACTGCTGTCCTTGGCTACAACCGGGTTTATGCGAATAACTTAAAGCTAAGTAACAGCAAATATCTATATTAAAAATTTCCAATATTGCCATTAATCATTGATTATACCGTAACTGCTATATGCCAATATCAACTAAGTCCTATGCTTTCAAAGAACTTTTTAACTCCATCCAACCAGCTGCTAGAAGATGGGCTGTGGCGTTGTTTACCAGAACCGCGTAGGGTTACATCGAATTCCTCAAGCAACTGTTTTTGATGATCAGTTAGGTTAACTGGTGTTTCAACGGTTATCTTACAGATTAAATCACCTGGCATACCACCGCGCGCTGGTTTAACACCTTTACCGCGCATTCTGAAAGCAGTATTAGTTTGAGTGCCAGAAATAGTA
>JXSN01000194.1 GCA_001276605.1 Achromatium sp. WMS2 | reverse complement strand
CAATTGCCGTTGTTTATGGATACTGGCATACAGCTTTTCCAAAACTAGCTGGTACTTAGTTTCATTAGTAGATCCAGCTGATGCTTTAACGCCATCCAGGTTAAGACGCACTTTGAACAACTCCTCTATTACCGCACATAAAGCTTCGGCCTCTACCAATGTGAGTTCGACGGCAGTTTTCTTCAGATTAAGATACCGATTTTGTGATAAAGCAAATCTTAGGTTGGTATGAGTAGAGAACGTATCTAGGTTTAGTACAGCTAAACCCTGCTGAGTTCGCATGACATTTATCTGCGAAAATAGTTTTGCAGAATCAATTAAAACTTCTGACTTGCTCATGGTATTATCTCGCATTTGTAGCTATGATTTGGTATATTTGCATCAAAATACCGTTCAGGTTGTTACTTGCGACGTGCGGGTAAAAACTTATTTTCAATTCTGGGAATCCAGGAGGCGGAATTACAAGGAACCCCCAGGTAGCGCACAATGTAGCCACGTTACATGGATCATTAACGTTCATGGAACCAAGTGCAGCTAAGGCAGCTATGATATCCATGCGCTGTGTTGAAGTTATTTCGGACCATGGGCCTGTGTAAACCTTATAGTCAGTACAAAACGCATTTTTTGTCCAGTAATCAGCATTTTCTGGAGTTGTCACAAGGGGCAAGATCCAACCGTTGGCAGTATCGATACCACACCATAAAGTTAATTTTCCAATTTGATTAGGGGAATAAAATTAGCTTAGTGTAGCCATAAATTTATATTAAACAAAATATAACTCAGGCAACGGGTTTATACTACCTATTGTCATTATAATGCATTATACTTAACGCGGATAAGAGATGCTAGATAGCATGAAATATAATCATCTTGGTATAGCTATTTTTGTTAACTACACCTGACTAGAGAATGGCCGAACTCACTGTATTGATGAACCTTGGTAGATTTAGCCGGTGTTCGACATATTAATAATAATGATTAAAATATTATTATAGTATCACTCAAGATTAGAATTATGGATCTCTTAAGTCATGCATAACACAAGACACATAAATATGTTAATGTTATGATATTAAAAACGTTAAATATCAGAACTGTAGTTTGGTTGTAATAAAAAAACAGTATTACAGCTATTACTGATATAGCCATCTCAAAGGAAAATGAAAAGTGCAAAAAAACACCAGCGTTATAGTTGCTGCAGGGCGCACGGCTATTGGAAACTTCGGTGGCTCTCTAGCCTCAATAGCTGCTAGCAACTTGGGGGCAACAGTAATAAAGTCCGTGTTGGATCGTGCGAAAATAACACCACAACAGGTGGATGAAGTTATTTTAGGGCAAGTTTTAACAACTGGAGTGGGACAAAACCCAGCTCGCCAGGCGGCTATTGCTGCTGGATTACCATATTCTACCCCAGCTATGACTATTAACAAGGTTTGTGGCAGTGGTCTAAAAGCCGTTGCTCTAGCCCATCAAGCCATTGTAACCGGGGATGCTGATGTCATAATTGCCGGTGGCCAAGAGAGCATGAGTCAAGCCCCGCATCTCCTGCCACGCTCACGCGAAGGGCAGCGCATGGGGAATTGGGTAATGCAGGATTCCATGATTACTGATGGGTTGTGGGATGTGTTTGGTCAGGTGCACATGGGGATAACGGCTGAAAATATTGCTAAGCAGTACAATATCGACCGTGCAGCTCAGGATGCGTTTGCTGCTGAATCGCAACGCCGAGCTGCCGCTGCTCAGCAAGCTGGATATTTTGATGCTGAAATTATCCCAGTTGTCATTCCACAGCGCAAAGGCGAACCTTTAATATTTGAGCGAGATGAATTTATTCGTGCCGGTGTTAGCGCTGAAAGTTTGGCTAAATTGCGCCCGGCTTTTGACCCTAATGGTACGGTTACTGCAGGCAATGCCTCTGGAATTAATGACGGGGCGGCGGTAGTTGTGGTTATGAGTGAAGAACGGGCGGCGGCTTTGGGACTAGTGGCTATGGCCCGCATAGTTGCTTATGCCAGTTCGGGGGTCAATCCCGCCATCATGGGCACTGGGCCTATCCCGGCTTCTACCAAATGCCTACAGAAGGCTGGGTGGCAAATTGCAGATTTAGATTTGATCGAGGCTAACGAGGCTTTCGCATCCCAAGCGCTGTCGGTAAATTCCGGTTTAGGATGGGATACCTCTAAGGTGAATGTTAACGGAGGCGCCATAGCTTTGGGGCATCCTATCGGAGCTTCTGGAGCCAGGATTTTAGTATCTTTGGTGTACGAGATGCAACGGCGCGAGGCTAAACGTGGTTTAGCTACATTGTGCGTTGGGGGCGGCATGGGGGTTGCTATGGCAATTGAGCGTATTTGACACCTAAACATTGTGTATTTAAATATATACCTGATACTATCAACAGTCTATATCCGATTGATGCATGTTCCCATTGAGATTAATTAAAAAATATCCAAATCGTAGACTCTATGACACTAAGTTGAGTCGCTATGTTACTTTGGTTGAAGTGCGTGATTTAATCATGGAAGGCTGGGAAATCCAAGTAATAGATACTAGTAACGGGGAAGAAATTACCCGTTCTATACTGTTACAAATAGTAATCGACGAGGAATCTAGCGGTAACCCGTTATTTTCTTCTAAGATGTTGTGCCAGTTAATCAGATTTTATGGTGGCACCGTACAGGGAATTTTTACCAGGTACTTGGAGGAAAGCTTAAATTTGTTTACCCAGCAGCAAAAGCAGGTACAAGAAGATCCATTTACCACTATGACTAGAATAGCACAAAATAATGCCAAAATGTGGTCCGATATGCAGCAATTGATTCTAAATTCTGCCGGTTTTGGTACCAAGAGTCATGATGATGAAAAAAAATAGATTTAAATCTAGATCCAAAATACTTCATAGTCAACCTAAAATTAATGTGACTATTTAACATGTAGATAGAGTATATCAACCAAGTTAGGTGGTTGGGAACCTAAGGCCCCATGTGCTCAAATCCAGCGCTTTGCACTGATTTATAACTACCAAAATTCATAAATAATTTGGTAATTGCATATATTATGTAATTATGCTGGATTATATTGTTCAGTGGGCGTAAACATAACGATAAATTTGTGCATAAAGAGTTTAGCATGACTTACGACGATGGTGCACCACGGAGTCCGGTGGTTTTATTGATTCTTGATGGCTTTGGTGGTAATCCATCTAAAGCCAATAACGGTATAGCTGAAGCGGCAACTCCACGGTCCATGGCATAGTAACGTCCAGACACGGTGGCGATAAAACCGCGCTTTTTCTCAATGGCCTGATTAATCTGTGGTAAATATTCCAACGCAGATTTCGGTGGCGTATCACGCCCGTCACAAATCATATGCAATATCGGTTTAACGTTAAATCTATCAGTATGATTAATTAACGCAATCAAATGATTAATATGGCTATGTACCCCGCCATCTGATACCAAACCTACTAAATGCACATAACCGCTATTCTCACGTGCTCTGCGCATTGCATCGCACAAAGCCTGGTTGCTATAAAAGCTACCATCCGCTATGGCATCATCTATTTTTACCAAATCTTGGCGTATTACCTGACCACAGCCTAAGGTAATATGTCCAACTTCTGAATTACCCATTTGACCTCTGGGTAATCCACTAGCACGACCGGAAGCTTCCAACAGCGTATGGCCATATCGGGAAAAATACTCATTTAAACGTGGAGTTGCCGCTTCAGCTATACCGTTATTGGCTTTAGATGGATTACCACCAAAGCCATCAAGAATCAATAAAACCACCGGACTCCGTGGTGCACCATCGTCGTAAGTCATGCTAAACTCTTTAT
>JXSN01000193.1 GCA_001276605.1 Achromatium sp. WMS2 | reverse complement strand
TACGATCCCGACCTATCCTGAATTATAATTTTGCGCAATCCGCACCTAGACGATAATCAATACGCTCTTTTTAACACTTTTTTTAGGCATTGCTTACCCATGAATAGTCCACATTTTAAAAATGCTCCAGCAGCAGGATCCCACGATGCTAGATCAGTAAAGGTATTACCAACTAAAACGGTATAAATTTTTTAATTACTTGATATTTTTACTTTTAAATATCGATTATTTGATTAGGCCAATTAAATAAGGTCTAAAAAGCAGTACATCAATAGTATGTATTGACTTGGGATATTGTGCACTGCATCTAGCTCATATTTCCTTATTTCTTGTAATTTTGTATTTTCTACTCTATCCCATGGGATAGGGTATGGCAGTTTGTACTGCGTTGCATTCAGCAAGTAACTCAGGGTCTAAGATGACATTTAGGGCTGCTAGACTGGCATCTAGTTGCTCGGCTGAAACTGCGCCAATGATGGTAGACGCTACAAAATCAAAATGCATGCTCCAGGCCACGGCCATAGTAGTTAAATTAATTCCATGTTGATCAGCAATAGCCATGTAACGCTCGACAGCACTTATACATTTTTCATTAGCAAAACGGTGAGTTTGCTGTTGCATCCGAGCATCTTGATTTTTCTGGTAATCACCGTATCTAAATCCGGTCCAGTCGTTAGTAAGATTGTATTTGCCGGTAAGTACCCCACCGGCTATTGGTGAATATGGTAATAGGGAGACTTGTTCCTGCCGACATACCGTGGCTAATTCATCTAGGAACCGGGGGTTTAGGAGGGAAAAATTGTTCTGAATGCTTTCGTAGCGCTTCAGGCCGTTGCTATAACTTGTGTATAAAGCCTTGGTTAAGCCGTATGCGGTTTCATTGGATATACCAATATAACGGACTTTGCCAATGCGCACTAAGCGATCTAGAGCTTCCAAGCTTTCTGCTACTGGAACTACTGTATCTGGCCAATGTACTTGATATAAATCAATATAATCAGTACCAAGTCGTTTTAAACTACCATCTATAGCTCGCTCAATGTGGAAGGCATCGACAGCTGTGAGCCTATGGCGAATGGGTGGTACAAACCAGCCGTTAGCTGCCCCGGCTACCTTGGTGGCTATGATAACGCTATCCCTGGGTTTATTGGATAGCCAGGTGCCCACAATTTTTTCAGTAACTCCCACTAATTCGGTGGTAGGTGGTACGGGGTAAACCTCAGCGGTATCTAGGAAATTTATTCCATGTGCATAGGCCTTATCCATGATCCTAAAGGCCTCTTCGCGATTGCATTTGCAGCCAAATGTCATGGTACCTAAACAAATAGGACTAACTCTCAGGCCACTACGGCCTATGTAACGGTATTTCACTACTGCGATTCCTAACAGTTAATATACTCAATAGTTCGGACAGTTTTGGGTTTCATAGATCAAAAGGTTAGATTTCATGGTTGTACTAAAACTCAACTTAGCTTGCTACCCGTACTTGTGAATAATTAGCTAACTATTTTATGCTACTCGGCTACAACCCTAGAAAACTGTCCGAACCATTGTAACATCAATATTTTAATAATTAAACTGCGTGATTCTTGTTCATAGTTTCAATAAAAATACCCAATATTTTATTAATGCTGCTGATCATATATTCGTCAAAATCTATTAATATCCTACCTTCTGTGTATTGCAAAAATTTCCAATTACTTCCAGTTGTTATTACACCGAGAATATCTTGTTTGTCATTAGATTTGTTCTCATTGTAAATTTTGGCTGCTATCATTTCTGCAATACATTGAGCATAACCTGTTCTGATATTTTCATTTTTTGCTTCTACTACGCACACAACTGGAAATTCCAGGAATATTTGATCGGGGGAATTACTTAAAATAAAATCGCAATATCCAGTAAGACCTAAGCTATCATCAACGTTAAATTCGATTCCGGAAAATAAGCTAATTTGCTTATTCAACAATCTTCTAACTTCCACCAAAACCGGACATATTATCAGTTCTGAACGCGCTTTTTCAGTGTTGATATTCAAGGCTAACTGGATATTATCTTTCAACATTTCAGTTAATAAATAGCCGGGATTAATTTCTGCTGTTGTGGAAAACAGTGCATGACTGGAGGTGATGGGGATATTGAACTTATTTTTGATGCTATCTATGTTTTTGAAATCGCTGTATGCCATGGAGGGGTTATGGTTATGGATCCTAACGCAAGTTAGTTGACAGTTATTTAAAATACTTAGATTATGTGTTATTACCCTGTGCCGTGTCATCTCAATCTAAACATCAGATCGAGATGATTGCACAAGAAAACACACAAGCAGTGTAACAGCAGGTTAGCGGATCATACTGCGCCAGCCGCCTCTGCTTGGTAAGCATATGTCACAGAAAAAGCCGATGTTTACCGTGCAGTTAGCATCAATAGCCCCTGTAGTGTAGGTGTTACCACTCCAGGTTCCCACTGGGCAAGTGCCGGTCACTTTATGATGGACATAACCTTTGTTGGGCGTAACGGTGAAGCTCTTAGTTGCTCCCCTGCTAACTGTTTGCGGGGTATTAGGATTGACACTACCGCCCACACCTGCTATGGGTGTGACTGTATAACTATTATCAGCTCTTGGGGGCAAAGATACATAGCCAATCCAAGCGGCATCGCTACCGCTACTACCATACCCATCTTTTTCATAGGCCCATACAAGCGTGTGCGTACCAGGGGCAATTGCATAACTGACCAGCTCCCAAGCTACTTCGCCAGCCCATTCACCCCATTTGACCCCATCAACATAAAAGCGCAGATAATCACTGTAGCCTTGACTTGATACACGTCTAGCAAAGCTCACGGTACCGTATTGAAAATTATCTACTATTTGCACTTGGGATGTTTGATTATGACTGATTGCTCCTGAGCGGAGGCTGTAGTTACTATCTGGATAGACTGAATCATTAGTTACGGTCCAGCTGGCATTACTGGTAGTGGGGGTAATCCAACCCGGAGGCCATTGCCCATCCCTTAAAAAGTTACTCACAAAAGTGGCAGTAACACTCTTATTAGCAGTCATATTGACGGTGCAGCTTCCAGTTCCCGAGCAGGCTCCGCCCCAACCACTGAAGCTGGAGTACGTATATGTTGGTATAGCAGATAATACCACTGCAGTACCGGTCGGATACATTTCTAGGCAATCTACTCCACAATTAATTCCAGTTGTGTTACTGGTTACAATACCCAAATCATTGGTTGTAACCTGTAAGCGTGCGATACTAGTATTACCATATTCATCCGCCCCTATATCCACATTAGCACCTAGCACACGCACCCCGCCATCGATATCGGTACTAGGCAAGTCAATTACGGTCGCTTCTCCTGCGTCAATCATCGGGGAACCAGCGCGTAGGTGCAGATCGTGCTCGGCACTATCCAAAAACAGTGGATTTACATGATCAAGATTGCTGGGAGCAATCGCAAACGCTAAATTTTGCCAAAATCCGCTAGGGTAAGTTTGATCGAGGTTGTTATTGCTGAATAACTGTAGCGGTGTAATATAGTTGTCGTTATCAGCATCGTTCTTAAGCCACAGATCCGCCCCATTAGCGGAAGCGGTATTGGCCCAAAATAGGTTGTTTGCCAGCACTGTGGTATTAGAGGTTTCAGCACTTGGAAGCTCTAAGGCTAAACCACCACCATTAGCGGCTGTATTTTGATTAAAGCTATTATTAATCAGGGTTGGAGTGCCATAACCCATAGCTCCGCCACCGGAGTTATGGGTACTATTGCCACTAAAAATATTGTTAATCAATCTGATGGCCAAGCTGGTAGCACTGCTGTTAAACCATACCCCACCGCCATTGCCTGTACCGGTCG
>JXSN01000192.1 GCA_001276605.1 Achromatium sp. WMS2 | reverse complement strand
TCGATTGAGCAGAGGGAGGGTAAGGATTCACATGCAAGTGATGATGTGTTTGCATTAGGGGTAATTTTGTGGCAGATGATGGTTGGGTCTTTGACCCTAGTACCGGGATATCCTAGAGACATAAAGAAATTAGAGATTCCCAAATTGGGCAAAGAGTTGTTGGAATCTTGTATTTTTGAACCCCGTGAGGATCGGCCGCAGGATGCATGGGCAATGTTAGAATTGCTAAATATTGCTGCGGTGCCAGTGGCAGCGGCCCAGCCCGCAATTGCCGTGGTTACGCCACGGATTGAGATTGTCACCCCTGCTTCTATAACATCTGCTCCGGCCCCGCAACTAGTGCAACCAAAGTTTCCAGTCCCGGAATTGGTAGTATTGCAACGTGGGCGGTTTTTGATGGGGGGTAATGGGCATGGTGATGAAAAACCCATGCATGAGGTAATTATAAATTATGCCTTTGCCATTGGTAAGTACCAGGTTACTTTTGAAGAGTATGATGCTTTCTGTGCTGCGACTAAGCGTAGCTTACCAAGTGATGATGAGGGTTGGGGCCGAGGGCGGCGGCCAGTAATTAATGTCAATTGGGATGATGCCCAAGCTTATTGTCAATGGTTAACCCAGCAGACCGGGCAAAAATATCGGTTGCCAACGGAGGCGGAATGGGAGTATGCTTGCCGAGCGGGGGGCAAGGGGGAATACTGCTTTGGTGATAACGTTGCTATGCTAAAGGATTATGCCTGGTATGGTGCAAATTCTGGTAGTCAGACTCATCCGGTAGGGGAAAAACTGCCTAATGCTTGGGGATTATACGATGTACATGGGAATGTGTGGGAATGGTGTCAGGATCGTTGGCATGATAACTATAATGGTGCTCCTACCGATGGTTCTGCTTGGGAAAGTGGGGATTCGTCACGTAGATTATTGCGGGGCGGCTCTTGGAGCCCCGACGACGGCTACTGTCGCTCAGCGGTTCGCTACGACGGCGAGCGTAACGACTCCTACGGCAATGGGGGCTTCCGTGTTGCGTGTTGTTTGGGCTAGAACTGTGTTGTTGACCTTACCCCCGGCCCTATCCGGACCTCACCCCCTGCCCCCTCTCCATTGATGGAGAGCCCGGTAGGGTACGCATCGCGTACCTTTTCATGACTAATGACTATATTGGTGCCCCATGCGACTTTGGTCTATACATCCCCAATACCTGGACGCCAAAGGTCTGGTAGCCTTATGGCGCGAAGCCCTACTCGCCCAAGCTGTATTAGACAATAAAACTAGAGGTTATCGTAACCACCCCCAGTTAACACGGTTGTATAATGCTGAGCAACCACTGCTTGCTATTGCTAACTACCTGCACGTTGTGGCCAACGAGGCCAAGCAACGGCAATATCGATTTGATGCCTCCAAAATAGTTAATAACCCAGATCCGAATCTCACCCAAATAAAGGTTACTGTAGGACAACTGGCATATGAATGGCAACATTTATTAACCAAGCTGCGAACTAGGGATCCTAATAGGTACGCACGTTTAGAGCCAATTGCGATCTCGCCCACACCGCATCCATTGTTTACGGTTGTCCCAGGTCCGATTGAGCCGTGGGAGGTGGTGGTATAAAAATCACCCCCTCAGAATTGAAATTATTAATTAAAAAAAAACTTTTAGCGAATAGGTATCTCAAAAAAACGCTCATAACAAATTGCTTGCTTGATATATTTAACGTCTCGATGTTCAAAACTACAAAAGATACGGTCTTTAAGCATCTTTAGTTAGATATTTTATGATTTTCTAATTTTATAAAACTATATTATGACAATTCAAATGTATAACATATTAAAAACAACCAAATAAATGTACTTGTAAAAATACCTTATATTAAGTAATATTGAGCGTCGAGTGTACAGCTTTTAATTCTTATGGATAAAAATGATGGTGGTAAGCTAGCAGGCATATTCTTAAACATCGTGGTATTTAGAATCGGATAAGATAAAATGTTACAGTTCCATATGATATTATTGTCAATATTGTTGCTTACTAGCCCTTTAGGACAGGCTACGAATTACAATTTTCCTAGATTAAGTGGCCGGGTAGTAGATCAGGTAGGTTTATTGGACGCAGGCTCACAAGCTGAGTTGGTACTGTTATCAGAGCAACATGAAGCGCAAACTGGTAATCAAATAGTTGTCGCAATTGTAAAATCCTTAGATGGAAAAACCATTGATGAATACGCTGTAGACTTATTTCGACATTGGGGTTTAGGCCAAAAGGATAAAAATAATGGCGTATTACTGTTAATAGCGCCCCAAGACAGAAAAATGCGTATCGAGGTAGGTTATGGTTTAGAGGCAAATTTGACTGATGCCAGGTGTGCCAATATTATCAACAATGATTTACGCCCAGCATTTCAAAACAAAGATTTTAAAGGTGGAATTAAAGCCGGGGTAGTCAAAATCATTGGAATATTGAGCAACAACGTTGCAGTTGATGACCAGGCACCCGCTATAACCGATGATGATAGCATCGGGTTGGCAATAGCATTGATTTATTTCGCATTTTTTATTGCCCTACCTATTTCTTATTTCACACAGGGGCGTAATACATTTAGGCCAGCTATGTATTCTGGGGCCATATTTGGTATACTATCTTGGATAGCAGCTAATTCCATAATTGTGGGACTGATTGTAGGCGCAGCGCTATTCCTGATGGTATTTGCGGGACTTGGCTCTCAAAGTGGAAGCTTTAGATCAGGATCTTTTCGGAGCGGCGGCGGAGGCGGTTTTTCTGGGGGCGGCGGATCTTCAGGTGGCGGAGGCGCTTCAGGCGGTTGGTAAATACTGATTGTTTAGTTAAAATATATCAAGCTTTCGCATTTTTAGCGTGGATGATGCATGTTCAAAAAATGCGTGAGTAATCACCAAACCAGACTCACTCCATATCTTTGACTCAATTTTAAGTCATGCTCAGTGGTATTGTTGATCGTTCTCGACCTGCTAACGGTTCATAAAATTAAACTACAAAATACTGCAATAAATACTCCGGCAATGGTTCTCTCTGGGCTAAACCATAATTGATGAGTTTAGGATCATTGCTCAACAAACTCCAAGGCCGATTATGGGAAGCAGGTAAAACTTATTGGATTACGATAACAATTATTATTAAACCGCTGAGCCTTGACTATTAACGGCTCCTCCAGGAGCAATAAATACGGATCCGGAATAGTCGCGATGAAAGCCTCGATATGCTTAAACGCTACATCACCACACAGAGCAGCTAGGCTTTTCAGAGCTATGCCACCTTCGCCAGAAGGAAGATGGACCCAATATTATTCCCCATCTGCCTCGACCTTGAGCCAGGTTTTGAGTTGCGTAACTTGTATTACTTGCGGTTTTACTGAACGGGCCATAGGTATCTCCTAAAATAATGACGCAGGTGCAGGGGCCTAGCTACACCCGCGTGTTGATTTCTATTGCTGTAAAATAGCCCGCCAGCCGCCCATGTTTGGCAAACAGGCCTGACAGAACCCATCAACAATCAGAGTCCTGGTAACTTCCGCTGCTGGGTAGTAATTGGCATTACCATCTTGATTAGCAACAATGGTACAAGTACCAGATGCTAACAGAGTTAGAGTAAAGCCAGTCACAGTACAAATATTAGTAGTAGGCGAAGTTAAAGTCACCGGCAAACCTGACGTAGCCGTCGCGGTTAGCACTATTTCAGAACCTGGCTCAAGGTCGAGGCAGATGGGGAATAATATTGGGTCCATCTTCCTTCTGGCGGGCTATTTTACAGCAATAGAAACCAACACGCGGGTGGAGCTAGGCCCCCTGCTCCTGCGACCTTATCTTTCGAGATACCTATTGCCCGTTCAGTTAAACCGCTACTAATACAAGCTACGCAACTC
>JXSN01000191.1 GCA_001276605.1 Achromatium sp. WMS2 | reverse complement strand
CCAACTAGTTACCTCTTTAAGTTAAGATTTCCACCCGAACAACGTAAATTTGCTAATGGCCAAGTATTGACTACCGAGGATATCCGTGCCACTCTAGCCTCAATATTGGATCCTAGCACCGGCTCACCCTACCGCTCTCAACTTACAGTAATTACTAATATAAAGGTATTAGATTCCGAGCAACTTGAAATAACCATCAACAAACTCGACCCTATTTTTCCTACCCGCTTAGTTTTGGGAATTTTACCAGCTACTGCCATTGCTTCTAAACATCCTTTTCATAATCGACCTATAGGCAGCGGCCCGTTCCAGATCGTAGCCTGGCCAATTCCAGGGCGGTTACGACTGATACGCAATCGGGATCAACACACCCTAGACTTCATAGAAGTTAGAGACCCCAGCGTCAGGGTTATGAAGATTCTGCGCGGTGAAATTAATATCCTACAAAATGATTTGTCACCTGAACTTTTTCGATTTTTGCGTAACCATTCTCAAATCCACATTCAAGAGCTGGCAAGTAGCAACTTTACCTACCTTGGCATCCAAATGCAGGATCCTGACTTAAGTCAAATAGCAATACGCCAAGCTATAGCCCATGCGATTGACCGTCAAGCCATAATTCATTATTTACTAGCCGACTCAGGACAAATTGCCCAATCTTTATTGCCACCTCAACATTGGGCCGGAGCTACTGACCTTCCCCAATTATTATACGATAAAAACTTAGCCCTCAAACTACTGTCAGAACATGGATATAGCCCTGCACATCCATTGAACCTCAGCTACAAAACCACTACCGATCCTTTTCGTCTCAGATTAGCAACGGTGATCCAAGCTCAATTGAAAGAGGTTGGAATTAATATCCAAATTCAAAGCCTAGATTGGGGAACCTTTTACGGTGATATCAAAAACGGGCGCTTTCAACTGTATAGCCTTTCTTGGATAGGTGTAAAAACTCCGGATCATTTTCGCGCTATTTTGCATAGTACTTCAATTCCTCCCAAAGGTGCCAACCGAGGCCGTTACAATAATCCAGAAGTTGACCGCCTGCTAGATCAAGCTGAACAACTACCAGATTTAACATCTCAAGCGCAGGTATATAAAAAATTACAGCATTTGTTGTTACAGGATTTACCGTATATTCCACTATGGTATGAAAACATAATATCTGTTACTAGTAATGCCATCCGCGATTACCAACCGGCACTGGATGGAAACTTTTATTCCTTATCGAAAGCCTACAATATTCACGACAAATAATAGATGAAAGCTATGTCTTATACCAGATACTTTATTTTAATTATAATAGTGCTAATGTTTAACGGTTACGGAGTTGCAGATCTACCACCACCAAATGGTGCCTTAGATTCGATGCCTCCAGACCCTCCTCCTCCAGTAACCGATTATAATGATACTCCACCGCAGCCACGTGAAGTAAAACTAGTGCCTCGTATTCGACGCGAAGCCTTAACTACTCCCCCACCCGCACCAATACCAGCCGGTATCATCCAACCCTTTTTGAGTCGATTGCGGGTAATGGAATTACGAGAATATGAACAGGCCCCATTAGTATTGGGATTTCGTGGAGAACATGTTATAACCGGAGTTGGAGATCAGTTTTATGTAGGAGGTCTTGACAGCAAACAATTAAAATATAAAAACTTTGAGGTATTACGACTGGGAGTACCGTATGTTGAACCTAATAGTGATAAAAAATTAGGTTATGAAATAGTACATTTAGGTGATGCTAGATTAATACAATCCGGAGATCCAGCAAAGATGCAGTTAACCTCTACTACTATGGAAATTCAACTTGATGACAGGGTATTGCCGATAGAAGACTCGCAAGATCTTGTCTCTTTGATTCCTGTTAAGGCTAAACCTGGAATAGAAGGAAAAATCCTCACCGTGCTTAACGGAGTTACAGAAATTGGCAAGTATAGTGTAGTATCTATAAGCGCCGGAACAGTTAGTGGACTAAGGCCGGGTGATTTATTACAAGTCCTTCAACGCTCAATTACTCCTAAAGCTTTAAGAGCCCCCAAACCTGGAACTGACATTAAATTGTTTATCCCCGAATGGGTTACTGGGCGCAGTAAGCCCCGCACCTCGATTTTACTAGCACACAAGCAGAAAAGTTGTAAAGATGATGAATTACCATTGGAAAAAGTTGGCACAATGCTAATATTCAGAACTTTTAAAAACGTGAGTTATGCCTTGGTAACTAAGGCTACTCAGGCAATTCATACTGGCGACATAGTAAGATCTCCTGATTAACGAGCATATGCGTGCAGATTTACAGAATAAGATAATATTAATTTTAGCACCCCACATAGGGCCAGTAACCTGGAATAAACTGGTGCAGCATTTTGGATCGGCGACAGAAGTGCTGCGAGCTAGCCGTAAGGCACACATGGAAGTAGGTTTGAAACCGGATACCTGTGATTATTTAAGTCATCCCAATTTAACCAATGTTGAAATAAGCATAAAATGGTCCCAGCAAGAAGGACATCATATCCTAGAATTAGGAAACGATGACTATCCAAAGTTACTTTCCACAATATCCAGTCCTCCACCATTGCTGTTTGTTACTGGTAATCCTGCATTATTATCACATCCTCAGATAGCGATTGTAGGAACTCGTAATCCATCCCCAGATGGTAAACGAACGGCATTTGAATTTGCAAGAGATCTAGCGGCGTCTGGTTTTACCATAACTAGTGGCTTAGCCATTGGGATTGACAAAGCTGCCCATGAAGGGGCTATGGCTGGCGGCACCACTATAGCAGTAGGCGGCACTGGCCCTGATCTGGTGTACCCGGCTGCGCATAGAAATCTAGCACATCAGATTGTGGCCACAGGCGGTGCTTTAGTCACGGAATTAATACCTGGAACCAAAGTTCGTAAAGAAAATTTCCCACAACGCAACCGAATTATCAGTGGTCTGGCCCTGGGAACCCTGATTGTAGAAGCTGCCCTGAAGAGTGGAGCCTTGATCACCGCCACCACCGCAGTTGACCAAGGGCGCGAGGTATTTGCTATTCCCGGTTCTGTACATAATCCCACCAGCAAAGGTTGTCATAATCTGATTCGTAATGGCGCCAAATTAGTGGATACTACACAAGACATAGTAGAAGAATTAGCATCATTGATAGGAAGTTTGCAATATCCTGCTGAATTACCCAAACCAGTGCTAAAAACCACTCTCCCAGCACTGCCACCGGTTCTTCCCAAAGCCACGCCAGTTGCCCCAGTACCGCAAATAGAAAAAATTGTAGAACCACAGGTTATCGAGGATTTAGATGCTGAGCATCGAGCATTATTAGACTGTATCGGGTACGACCCTATAGCTCAAGAGGTGTTAATCCAACGTAGTGGTTTAACCGCGAGTTTGGTGGCGCAAATGCTATTCATGCTAGAACTTGAAGGATATATAAGCCCTGTTCCAGGTGGACGTTTTATTCGCAATCGGAGATAACCGGCGGCGCCGGTTCAGGACCTGCTTGCATCTCAGAATTTAATGTCAATAGCGGGTATATAGCCCGTTGCAAGCTGGCAAATAAATGTGGGTTGTTGTGCTCTTCTGTAGCCAATAACTGTTTCATCCGCATGCGTTCTGTGGGTACCGCAAAACAGGCTGGACAACTATCTAGAATTACAGGTAGTTTAGCAACGGCTGCAAAATCCGTTGTTTGGCGTTCTCGGCAGTATACCAAGGGGCGAATTATGCGAATATCTCCAGCATCATTTACGTAATGTGCCTTCATAGTACGCAGTTGGCCACCGTGAAATATTGACATAAGCAGACTTTCAGCTAGATCATCTAGGTGTTGAGCCAAAGCCAATACGTTGTAGCCGTGTTGACGGCAGATTGAATACATAAGACCGCGTTTAATTCTAGCACAATAA
>JXSN01000190.1 GCA_001276605.1 Achromatium sp. WMS2 | reverse complement strand
CCAGCCTGCTCTATCTGAGTAATTCGTTCTTCTTGGCTTAAATTATCCTGAGCATCTTTTAACATTAACCAACATTCACGCCCAATACGCAATACTGGTCCGATTATAGGAGCATTTTCAACGCTCATTACCAGCGCATGCGCGGCTATCCTGAGAAATAATTGACCTGGATTAGTTTGTGGCATAATAATAGTCTGCACATTATGAAATTAGGTATTTAGCCTCAATATTATAACACCATAGATGCAATCACGCCATATCTATTTGCCTCATTTCTGGATCGGAAAAGGTAAAAAATGAAACGTCTATTCACCCCATCCCTGGCTTCTGGATTCCGGCAATCCATGCCGGAATGACGGATTTTTAATAAATTGGGTAGTTACTCGTCCCTGGCTTCTGGATTCCGGCAATCCATGCCGGAATGACGTATAACCCCCTCGCCATCAATGGAGAGGGGCAGGGGGTGAGGTCTATGGAGAGAAGCATGGGTGAGGTAACCTTACCCCCTCGCCATCTCTGGAGAGGGGCAGGGGGGTGAGGTCTATATTACCATTATTAGATGCGGTAAAAATCCGAACTGGTAAAGTTGGAAGATCAAAAAAGCACTTTAAGGTGTTAGCAGCAGATAAAGGCTATGACAGTAAGGATTTAAGGAAGCGTTTACGAAAACGAGGCATGCGACCCCAAATTCCTAAACGAGTCTAGAATGATAAAAAGCCGCCTGGAAGGCCATTAAAGAACGACACACCACGCTTTCAAGCAGAGCGGGCGTTTGCCTGGTTACCAAGGAAATACCGCAGATTGGTGGTACGTTGGGAACGTATATCTGTCTGTTTCAGTGCGTTTCTTACCTTGGATATCATTTATGCATGGATAGGAAAATTAATAGTGGGATAGATTTATTATATTGTATACAGGAACTTTTTAATGCGGTTGCTCTGCCTCAGAATTGGTTTCTTTGTTTTTTTGCAACGGCTTAGTATACTTAAAAATAGGGTAGACAGTTACGTTATGTCATGGAATGAGTTAATATGTAACCTGTTACGATTCGAGTTGAATAGTAATAAAAAATTATAATTTGATTAAATTGTTATTAAGGAATATAGCAAAATAACAAAGTTATTAGGTAGTTTATTGCTATTGTTAGATAAAATCCATTTCTGAATTAAATTCACCGTGTCTACAAATACTAAAGATATAGAATTGCTGCCTTTGGATAATAACAGACTGGCGGCTGTGTGCGGGCTTTGTGATAGTCACATACGCCAAATTGAGCGTCGTTTAGGTATAGAAATTAATAATCGAGGCAATAGATTTCGCCTAATTGGCAGTGCAGATGCGGTGCAAACCGGTGCTATGGTTTTAGAAAAGCTATACAAAAATGCCGTTGTTGATCCTCCAACTCCCGAGCAAATCCATTTGATACTTAGTACTATAGATGTAGGTTCCAAAGTTTCAGAATCAAATACTACCCCGGATACGGTAATAAAAACCCGCAAAGGATTAGTCCGGCCTCGTGGTATTAATCAACAAGAATATTTACATCGTATCTTAACGCACGATATCAACTTTGGAGTAGGACCAGCCGGTACCGGTAAAACCTATTTAGCCGTTGCCTGTGCGGTTGAGGCCCTGGAACGTGATACGGCTAAACGCTTGGTGCTTGTCCGGCCAGCGGTGGAAGCTGGGGAACGTTTGGGGTTTTTACCTGGCGATTTAGCCCAAAAAATCGACCCTTATTTGCGCCCACTCTACGATGCTTTGCATGAAATGCTAGGTTTTGAGAAAGTTAACAAGCTTATCGAGCGCAATGTCATAGAACTAGCACCTTTGGCCTATATGCGGGGCCGAACTCTAAACCAAGCCTTCATTATCCTAGATGAGGCGCAGAATACTACGCCTGAACAAATGAAAATGTTTTTAACTCGTATTGGCTTTGGCTCTACCGCAGTGATTACTGGAGATGTTACGCAAGTAGATTTGCCACGTGGCCAAACGTCTGGGTTAAGACAGGCGATAGAAATATTAAGTAATATCAGCGATATTAGCTTTACCTTTTTCAATGCTAGGGACGTGGTGCGGCATGCGTTAGTCCAGAAGATAGTGCAGGCCTACGAACAACACGGTTCTGTTAACAGTTAGTTCTTAGATAACCATTCCTACATATGAAGGTCAAAGTTAACGTATTTTAGGAATTAAGCAATGGCCATCGCTGTACCATATTTAACTAGTTTAACAATTGGTTAAGGAATCGTGCGTGCAAAAAAATCTGATAATTGCGATCTTAGCCGCCATTGTGTTTGTTATGCTGATATGGCCGTCGAAAAATCCAGACTCAAATAGGGAAGCCCCGGGAGTTGTGGTTAAAAATAACCAGGGAACAAATGGCTCAAATCATAATGGACCTGGACCGTATAGTAGTCAACCATTACCAGCACCAAATCCACCATCTCCCCCGCCTGTTTATCCACAGTACTCATATCCTGGTAACCATGGTTATCCTCAATATTATCAACCTAATACGCCATACACACCTTATATTGATCCCTATAATCAACAGTGGTCAGCGCCATCTAACCCAGCTTTATCCCCAAACTACTCCCAAGGCGGTGCCTCTGGATATTCACCACCCATGCCATATAATCCACAGCAACCCTATTCAGCCAACAATGGTGGCCCATACTCTTACTATTCCGTGCCTAGGTATAGATTCCGTGATCCTACCCGTACTGATTCTACAGCAGATGAATCCGCACCCAAAGAGCAACATAATTCAAACGATAATAACGATAGTTACAATCCGCCTCCTAGGTTTGCACCTTATTATGGGGAGCATCCCCTTCCACCTCGAGTACCATATTATAACTCAATACCGCGGCCTCCGGTTTATCCGCCAGCGGTATCGGAAGGTAGATATTCAGAATGATGGTTATTAGCACCATCATCGGGTATAGCAGATGGCTTCGATTGGGGTAAACATCTATTATGTTTTAAAATAACTCATTAATTTTAATTAATGATATCTATATTTAAAGCCAGGAGCGGGTCAGGTCAACGAGATTGCACCCGTTAGCCCTCCCACACCACCGGACATGCGGTTTTCCGCATCCGGCGGTTGAGTCCAGCGGACTTAGCCCGTAAGCTACCCAGCAAAATAATCTTACAGCACCTCGGGAGTGGCCGTACTTACTGCTCGTTGTCGTTTCGATCATCTATTCGCTTCGCCGGTGAGACAGAAATGTTGGTTCTTTCGACCCGTGCCGTCAGGCCCCATTTGATGTATCTTTAGGTGATAGTTGGATTTTGCGTTCTCTAGCACGCTTATTGCCCACACTCTGTCTCTCTGGCTGTTTCGGTTTATGTGGTCGTGTCTTTGCCTCTACCTTCTTTCAATTTCACCTTGCGATTACAACCTTGGGCTTTGGCTACGTTTGTTGTCATTCAATGTGGCAACCTCATTTCAGGTTGCAAGTACATGCCCATGGCTGGTACACTAGTGGGGACGCTGGAGCTTCCCCGGGGACGTTCCCACGCTGGAGTATGGGAACAATCAACCATTTAATAAATCCTCAACGCTTTTAGCGTCAAAAATCCTATCCGCCCACGCCTCCAGCTGATCCAGGGTGGCAGCATCTAACTTTTCAAGTGTGGATGTGGAAAGTTTACCAAATCTGCGTGTAATTTGGCGTTTGAGTAGTGCTAGTTGGCCCTTAGCCTCACCCCTAGCCTCACCTTTAGCTACCAATTCCTTGTATGCTCGGGTTTCTTCAAGTGGAGTAAGCACGTGTAACATATTTGCAATCTCCTGAGCAGTATTAGTTTTAAACCGCTCCATAAACCAAAACTGTAAAATTGCTCCCAGATTATTACGAATGTGGGGATCTAATTGCGGATTATTTATGGTCTGCCAACATTTGGGGGCCAACTGCTTTAA
>JXSN01000189.1 GCA_001276605.1 Achromatium sp. WMS2 | reverse complement strand
GCAATGCGTTCAGAGGAGAATTTGTCCTCCAAGTATACTACCGCAATTTGACCTGTTTCCGGCTGCCACTGAAAATTCTGCTTATCCACTTTAGTTTCTGGAAAAACTAATACCCCGCGTACATCCACACCAGGATGCTGTTCCCCATATAAGGATATTTTCGACATCAGGTTATACCTAATGCTAGGGTTAGGTTGGGCTTGAAATTCCACAACATACACTGGCCCAATGCCGTCACTGGGGGCAAACATGGCATCAATCCGACGTTCACCACTTTTAAGCGTCGGTGCCGAAAATTGGTATTTATCGGACAGTTCGATACCAGTAAGCGTGGTGAAAGCCTTCGGATCGGTGGCTAAAAATTGGTATATGGGCAAATCGGTCTTCATACTGGGTTATTCTAGCATGAACGATATGCATATTCAAGAGTACGTTGTGGAGACGCTGGAGCGTCCCCGGCGATGTTCCCACGCTGGAGCGTGGGAAAGATAAACTTAAGAGGTTACATTGCTACGCTGGAGTGTGGGAACGATCAACTTAAGAGGCTGCGTCGCTAGCACACTGAATGCTGTGCCATTGCGTATCTTGGATCAGCTTGGGATTTCCTTTTCTATTTATCAAAAACTTGGGCAATAATCTGGATAACTGGTGTTTAAAATGAGCGAGCTGGGAGTATATTTTAGACTAGGATAAATCATCGGGATCAAAACTTCGTTGAATCTCACAAAAAGTTCATGCCATATTTCTAGCATAACAATGACGTTAAAGTTGATCAATGTGGAAACCGGTTGGTTGTCATTTATGCTGCTAGAACCAGTGCCGTGTTATAGTAAAATAATTGTAGTTAATTTATTTTAAGATGGTGTAATTCGCCATATGACATGTGCAGAAGAGTTGGTATCAGATCTCCATAAAAAACACAAAGTATAAAACCGCGCCAAAACTAATTCCAGATAGTGATCCAGCGAGTACAATGCTTCTAACATAGTAGTAATTAACTACATACAACGAAATTACCAATGAATTTATAAATAACGGAAAGGCAATTTTAAGTTGTTTTAGCTGTATCATATTCAGTAAGTGCGAAATAGCTACTATACAGCCTATACCAATGGCAAAAAAAATCATAGCTCCTAAAATAGCACCAGAGTAAGGCCTAAGATTATTTTTATCAACTGGTTGCCAGGATACATAGGCGATAAACACGGCAAGCGGTAGCGGGGCCAACAAAATCTGCAATAACACCGCCAAGTTTTGCATGGTTTGGTGTGTTGTTATCAATTCATAAGTCGCCAAACCAGATATCACTACGACGCTGGATATTATGATGACGGAAAATGACTTGCTATTATCAATGTCTATAGGTGATATCCTCGCTAAAAAAGCATAGGGTAGTCCCAAGTTATTGGACCCCAAATAGAAGCTGCAATTATATTTGCAACTTACTACTTGGTAGGAATTTTTTATAGTGTATATCCAGAGTTAACTTGTTCCTGCTCCGCCACTAGAATGTTATCTTTGGCGTTATAGTCTTCAGTTAATTCACGCTGTTGCACCTTGCCTAAAGCTTGTTCCAGCGCGTTGGTAAATAAGAGACAATCTTCACCACTACCCCCTTCAACTTTGATTTCGGTGCGCCCTTCTTGGGTAATGCGGATACGCATTTTCTTCATACCCATCTCAGATTTCCTTTAAATAATAGATTGTTACCAAAAATATTTTCTGTGGTTTACATGGGTTCAGATAAAATCAGTTCTATTTCACCGTTAGGTAGGATTTTTTCTTCTTCGATAATGAGGCCTTGCTGTAAAGCCTGGCGTTTAATTGCTAAGTGGGCGTAAGTTTTATTTAACGCGTTGATAAAGTCCTCTTTACGAATAGGGCTATTACGCTTTACTCCCCACCAATCAGCATTCACAGTGTAGCTTTGATCAGGTTGCCGCTGAAAGCCAATATCGTAACCACCACCGGCACGGATAACCAATTGTCCATTGGCAGTTTCTCCCTGATAACCATGAATTACTAAATCTTCTCCTGTCTCAAATTCATAATTTAGTTGGCGCAAAGCCTCTTCCAACAAAACTAAATCTTGAATCTGAGTCTGTACTTGCGTGAAATGTGACATATAATTAGCGTCCTAAAAATGATGTTTAAGATTAGATAGTAGCTATTTTATACATTTAGATTTTGGTAACTGTCTATACTATAGCTGTTCCTGATTA
Source organism: Achromatium sp. WMS2 (assembly GCA_001276605.1). GTDB lineage: Bacteria > Pseudomonadota > Gammaproteobacteria > Chromatiales > Chromatiaceae > WMS2. Next base: position 1,719 of record JXSN01000189.1, on the reverse strand, counting down.
ACGTGGCAACATGAAAGCATTTAATTATGCTATTTGCAATGGGACCATTTTATAGCAACACCGTTATGATTATACTTCTGTCTATGAGGTTCTTTTTCCATATGCTATGGTATTTAATTGTGGTATCTGGTATGATGCGAGCAATACGTTATTAAAAACACCTCATTTGGTGTAATTACACTATATAAACTATTTACTTGATCTAAAGTTATGCTAATACAGTTTTTGTTATTAATTTGAGTATCTGATTTCGATGAGTATGGCAAATATTAAGCAATATTTCTTAAAAATGCAGGGTAGTCCCAAGTCTATCCAGACCGCAACTGGTGTTTACGATCTAGTATGGTCGTGGATCGGAGGTTTTATTGGTATAGCAACTTTAATGTTTATAAATAGCCTGGTATTTACTGGACCAGATCTAACCATAGTAACGGGTGCATTTGGCGCATCATCAGTGTTAGCGTATGGAGCAATACAAAGCCCATTTGCGCAGCCGCGGAACCTGGTAGGTGGACATTTGGTATCAGCTATTGTGGGAGTTGCTTGTTACAAACTCCTGCCTACTTTTCCCATGCTTGCAAGCCCTATCGCAGTTGCTACGGCCATTATAGCTATGCAGATTACCCGTACTGTACATCCACCAGGTGGTGCTACGGCGTTTATTGCGGTTATAGGTTCTGAACAAATCCACAAAATTGGGTGGTTATACGTATTAATCCCTTCTACAATAGGGCCGCTGGTACTCTTGGTTGTGGCCTTGTTAGTGAATAATATACCGCACAATCGACGTTATCCAGCTTCTTGGTGGTAATATCTGTGTAATTATGCAAATAGTTCTGGTTACATACTCATTGATTTGATGAATCTAGAGTTTTAGTTTCTGGAGCTGCTATGATAATCTCACAGTCTTGTAATGAAGGTAATGCGCCATTATCTTCAGTTAAACCTAAGCGTTTGAGAGCAGCACAGATATTTTGGTTCTTTTTATCAATTACATGTAAATGGTCCAATATGCAATTTATGGCGTGGGCCACTGGATCAGGGGCATCACGGGTGACTCCATAGGCGTCAAAACCAATCTTTTCAGCCATAGCAGCACGTTGCTGAGCATGCGCATCGCTGGGGCGTTCTACCAAATGTCCGGGTACTCCAACTACAGTGGCGGCAGCTGGTACTGGTTTTACCACTACGGCGTTGGATCCAATTCTAGCACCAGTGCCTATGTTAATTGGACCTAAAACTTTAGCCCCGGCGCCAACTACCACATTGTTGCCTAAAGTAGGGTGGCGTTTGCCTTTTTGCCAACTTGTGCCACCTAAGGTCACGCCATGGTATAGGGTGCAATCGTCACCAATCTCGGCAGTTTCGCCAATTACTACTCCCATGCCATGGTCGATAAAGAAGCGGCGGCCTATCTGGGCTGCTGGATGGATTTCGATTCCAGTGAATAGTCGAGCTATATTAGAAATTACACGTGCTAGCCACTTAAATCTTATATTCCACAACCAATTAGCAATGCGATAGCTCCATAAGGCGTGGATTCCTGGATATAAAGTGATGACTTCGAATGTAGTGCGAGCCGCTGGGTCACGGTCAAAAACGCAGCTGATGTCTTCATGCATGTACTTAAATATTGTAAACATTATTGGTATAACCGTCTTATTTAAAATAGGTAGTTACCCACTACATAGATACATTGTGCCAACCAAGCAATGGGAT
>JXSN01000188.1 GCA_001276605.1 Achromatium sp. WMS2 | reverse complement strand
GCGTTCTTCATCGTCAAAGAAGCGTTGCATTACAGCTAGAGCCCTGTTAATGGAGACGTCAGCTGATAAAGTTGCTGGTAATTTGCGTTTGTATAGTTCACGTGCACGGGTTAAAAAGATAACCCACCGATCCAGGGCGGTAGTCAATTCATCAAAATTTTTACGAAATTTAGTTAATTCAACGTAGTGCATTTCAAATTCTAAATGTCTAGCGTCATCCTTAGAGGTATCCATATTCAAAATGCGGTAGCGATTATGAAAATTTGTTACTTTACTGAATATATCAAACGCTAGTATGTTGATACTAAAGGTTTTAGTCAGATCTTTATATGGGTCACCTTCCTGAATTTGTTCGGTGAGCAGTTTGCACCAATAATACAAAGCACGTTTGTCAAATTGCAGATCTTCGCTAATTTGCATTTCGACGTTATACCAACGGCCATTTTGATCTTGGGCTTTTATATCCAATATAGATAGCTTTCCATCTCGATAATCTTTTAAATTATATGGATTTTTTAGAGTAACTGCGACAACTGGATCCTTAAGCTGTAAAATTGCATTAATAAGGGAAATCAGTAAATCTTTATTTTCTTCGCTGCCAAATAGTTTTTTAAATGCAAAGTCAACCCGGGGATCAATATTGCTGGCCATATTCTTACCTCCTTTGGGACCGTAGGTGCGATTAGCGAGGTAGGGCGCAATCCTGTTAGCTCCACCCGATCGGGCTAAACCAAAATTAAACCATTTTCCCAACAATCCATTCTGAAAATTCTTTAATTCAGTGAATTCTGATTCAGACAATTGTAATTCATGCGTGCTAGCTTCAACCAAAGTTCGGCGGTAATGCATTAAATTTGCGTTATTGTGGTTGGATTTCGCGTTGCTCACTCCAACCTACGGGCTATGACCCTACATATTAACTGAATAATTTGGAAAATAAAAATGAAAAACCACCTGCACTTTTTGATTCCATTTGTTCCAGCTGGCTTTTAGCATCAGCAAGCCCCTGCGCCGCGGCTTTGCGAAACCAGCATACCGCCTGGGTGTAATCTTGGGTTACACCACTACCGTAGTAATATTTATCCCCAAGCTTATTTTGTGCAGCAGCATCACTTGGCGCCTCCGCTTCCCGTTTCTTCCTCGCTGATTATGCGCAGGATTAGCATCCAAAGTTAAACGCTGTTGCGAGCGTAAAGTGCACAGGTCCGCGGCACATAGCAGACGAAACTCCTCACCTTGTGCATACATCCAGGCCTGAAGGGGTGCCCAAATCCCACGTTTAGCCCCGGAAATTAAGCGTTGCCGTAATCACTGATCTGTAGAGTTACCGCCCACGGCCAACTCCAACACCCGCCAGGTACGCGTATTAGCCTGTTCCAACGCTGTGGTAAATTCTTGATTGGGATCCTGATACCAGGCTTTCAGCTAGTCCAAGGCCCGGTCACCAAGGCCATTGAGGGCCTCGTTCAGAATAAAACCGCATAGTTTGTAGAGTATAGGGAGGTGGACCTATTATGTGCCAAGTTCTTGGATATACTTTTTTATAGTACACCTCTTGGTAATAGCAAGTCTAGAGAAATTTTGGAGTGCTGGAATTATTTTTATACTGTAGTGGAGACGTTGGAGCATGAGAACGATCAGGTTTTGTTGTTGTGGGGACGCTCCTGAGTCCCCCGCCACCTGATCCTGGCCTAAATACCTCAGCTACATACTAGGTATTTACAAAATATTTACAAATTGTACCAAATAGAAATTGGTAGTAAACTTGCAATTGATGGACATTGTTCTAGAATAAAGATAGCAGCATAATATCACCATTGACCCAAAGTTTACCTGGCGCTGATTGGGCATGAAAAGGCTCAAGATTAAGGATCAAATATTATGCCATTAAGTTGGAATGAGATAAAAGACCGCGCTTTTAATTTTGCCCGCGACTGGGCTGAAGCCAAGGCTGAAATTGCTGATGCCAAGTCCTTTCTGGATGCCTTTTTTGAGGTATTTGGTGTTCCCAGGCGGCGGGTGGCTACTTTTGAAACTAAAGTCGCCAAGGCCGAAGGACGCGATGGCCGTATCGATTTGTTATGGAAAGGGATTTTATTGGTAGAAATGAAATCGCGGGGTAAAGATCTAGATCGCGCCTTGCAGCAGGCTAAGGATTATTTCCCTGGGATTAAGGATCGCGATGTACCGTGTTATATCATGGTTTCGGATTTTGCCCAGATTCGATTGTATGATTTGGAAGAAAATGCTGTGGTTGAGTTTGCGCTTGTTGATTTTTATAAACATGTGCAGGCGTTTGGGTTTATTGCTGGTTATCAAACCCGGCATTATGGGCAAGAAGATCCGATTAATATTAAAGCCTGTGAACGTTTAGGATTATTGCATGATGCCCTGGTAGAACTTGGTTATGTGGGGCATGAGTTAGAAGTACACCTAGTACGGTTGTTATTTTGCTTGTTTGCCGATGATACCAGCATTTTTACCCCACGCGGGGCCTTTCGGGATTGGGTAGAATTGCGTACTGCTGAGGATGGAAGTAATTTGGCACCTATGCTGTGTCATCTGTTCCAGATTTTGAATACGCCTGAGAATAAGCGACTTAAAGGTTTAGATGAACAGTTGGCTGCGTTTCCATACATTAATGGGCAAATTTTTGCAGAGACGTTACCGGTAGCGGCTTTTACCTCTGAAATGCGCAGTTTATTGTTAGAAGCCGCGGCTTTGGATTGGAGTAGGATTTCGCCGGCAATCTTTGGCTCATTGTTTCAGTCGGTAATGCTGCCCAAAGAGCGGCGGCAGTTGGGGGCGCATTATACTACTGAAACCAATATTTTGAAGTTAATTGGGCCATTATTTTTAGACGAGTTGCGGGCGGAATTTGAACGGGCTAAAGCCAAGCCGAAACAGTTGTTTGCCTTGCAGCAAAAGTTAGCTAAATTGAAATTTTTCGATCCAGCGTGCGGTTGTGGTAACTTTTTGGTTATTGCTTATCGTGAGTTGCGCCTGCTAGAATTGGACATTTTAAAGTTGTTGTATGGAAACAGCAACCGATCTTTGGATGTGGGGGAACTAAATGTTCTATGCGATGTCGACCAGTTTTATGGTATTGAACAGGAGGAATTTCCAGCTCAGATTGCACGCACCGCGTTGTGGTTGATGGATCACCAGATGAATCTCTTGGTTTCGGAACATTTTGGAATGTATTACAATCGGTTGCCATTAACCAAGGCGGCTACGATTGCGCATGGGAATGCATTGCAGCTAGATTGGCGCACGGTGTGTCCACAGGCCGATTTTATCTTGGGTAATCCGCCATTTATTGGTAAAACTTATCGGAGTGTGGCCCAAAATGCGGATATGGATCTAGTGTTTAAGGGAATTAAGAAATATCGGTCTTTAGATTACGTTACTTGCTGGTATCGCAAGGCCACTGCATACATGCTAACTACCCCTAGTACCCGTTGTGCCTTTGTGTCCACCAACAGTATTACCCAGGGCGAACAGGTGGGAGCTTTATGGCCAGATTTATTGGCGCAAGGGGTGAAAATCCATTTTGCCCATCAGACTTTTCAGTGGACCAGTGAGGCCTCCGGCAAGGCCGCGGTGCATTGTGTAATAATCGGATTTGGGGTTCAGGATGTTGCTAGTAAGCTGCTATTTACATACAAAACCCCGCAATCCAGTCCCAGTGCTAACATCGTTGATTATATTAATCCATATCTAATAGCCGCGGCCCCGGTTATCGTCAAGGCTAGGGCTACACCTATCTGTAAGGTTAGTCCCATGGTACATGGTAGTATTCCAGTTGACGGTGGTAATTTACTGCTCTCCACAGAGGATAAAGCTGCATTATTGGCTAAGGAACCACAGGCCGCACCTTGGATTAGGCCATTATTAGGGGCTGATGAGTTTATCAATGGTAAAGAACGCTGGTGTCTGTGGTTCGTTGGAATT
>JXSN01000020.1 GCA_001276605.1 Achromatium sp. WMS2 | reverse complement strand
TGGCTGAATGAAGCACAGTGGTCAGCAAAGTTGGTTAGCGTATAGTTAATTTGGCTAACCAGTAGATACTGACAGTAATCGAGGCGTGTTACCGTTTTCTTCACAACTATTGTTACCAGTTTTTAACCAGGTGATTAACTAGCCTATTTTAACCCATTAGGGATATTTTGCGTAAGTCCTATATTAAAAAGAATTAACACCAATATTCAAGAACAAGTGGGAATGGTTGCAGCCAGTTTACGCCCTGGGTTTGAACAAGGCACAGATATTTTAGAAAAAGAAAAAGTAACAGTCTTTACTTTTGTTGAATCGATAGATTAAAGGAGATTCACTATGCCTACAGAAGATGCCAAACGAATATATGGGATTGATTTAGGCACTACATATTCGTGTATTGCCTATGTTGATGAATATGGTAAACCTGTCGTAGTAAACAATGCAGAAGGCAATTCTACAACTCCATCTGTGGTATATTTTGAAGGGCCTGAAAATATTGTTGTGGGTCAAACGGCAAAGGATGTTGCTGAAGTCAATAGCGATCAGGTCGTTTCTACAGTAAAACGGGTTATGGGAGATGCTAACTGGATCTTTGAATACAATGGACATACCTACCGCCCACAACATATCTCCTCATTCATATTGAAAAAAGTTGTCCAAGATGCTCAAACGAATACCGGGGATGTAATTTCTGAAGTAGTAATTACCTGTCCCGCTTATTTTGGCGTTGCGGAACGTGAGGCTACCAAACAAGCAGGTATCCTTGCGGGTCTTAATGTGCGCTATGTCATCCCTGAACCCACTGCCGCTGCTATTTGCTATGGTATTAATCAAACCCAAGAGCAGGTCATTTTAGTCTTTGATTTGGGGGGAGGCACTTTTGACGTTACTCTTATCCAAGTCGATTCTAGTAATATTAGAGTGATTTGCACAGGAGGAGACCATCGCCTTGGTGGACGTGATTGGGATGAGGATATCGCTAATTGGATTGCACACCAGTGTATTAATGAACATGGCGGCTATATTGAAGATTTGACAGATAATCTTGCTACATGGCAAGAACTGATTAATAAAGCAGAAAAGGCTAAGCAGGCTTTAAGCAATGCTACCAAAACCATTATAACACAATGGCATAATGGCAAACGCTCTGCTATTGAATTAACTCGAAAAACCTTTGAAGAAATTACGGCTCATCGTTTGGCACAAACTTTAACACTGACCGAAGAATTAATGCAGATTGCATCGCAAAAAGGTTTTATTCAAATTGATAAGGTGATTCTGGTTGGTGGCTCTACTTATATGCCACAAGTGATCAATGCTGTGCAACAACGCTTTCCTGCTATAGAAGTCTTACAATATGATCCAAATCAAGCTGTAGCCAAAGGTGCTGCATTGATGGGATTTCAATGTCAAATTGATGATAAATTTCGCAAGATGACGGAGCAGTTAGATAGTACACAAGATCAAAAAGAGATATTAGGATTACCGTCACCTTCTCGTGTTAAAAAAATCCACAATGTAACGTCCAAGAGTTTTGGTATAGTTGTAGTGGACGAGTTGGATGCTGAATGCGTAGTTAATTTAATACTTGCAGATACGGAAGTTTCATGCTCCGTCACCAAACAATTTGGCACCAGCAAGCCCAATCAAACCGGAGTAGAACTACGATGTATGGAGAATCTGGAGCGGAATGAAAATAGTGCTGTATCTTTGGAGCATGCCACCGAAATTGGTAAAACTGAGTTACATTTCACCAAGCCCTTGCCTAAGTATTCACCGGTTGAGATTACCTTTTCTTTAAGTGAGGATGGATTGTTGACTGTACGTGGCAAAGACCTGACCACAGACCAAGAAGTTGAGGCGAGTTTTACTTCAAAAGCATTATTGACTGCAGAAGAATTGGCAGAGGAGGTTTCGCATAGCAAATCGCTTATTATTTCTTAAAACATGGCATAAACCATAAACTCAAAGTATTTATAGGTGAAAAATATGGCATTACAAGCTGGAAGTTCTTGTATACAGTGCAAGGGCAAAGGTAAAGGAATGCTTATTTACACTGGATGAGACAAAAAGGGCTCTAACAACTCGTATCAGAGGATCCTTCAGAGCAACAAGTGTAAATGGGAGGTTACTGAAGATAAAGTACGCTACAGTAACTAATCATCAAGCCATTCCTGAATAGTGCTTGGTGCCGGGAACGCATACCAAGCACTGTTGCTTAAGTGATGGTACGCAAGATACGGTGACAGTCTGTGAAAAACATAGGGTTGTAGTTTTGTGCTTAACTTGCAGATAGCCGATTCCATCAATGCCTGCGTAACATCACTTACTTAATTCACCATATAAATTATGGCGGAAGCGTAGCCGTTTAGCCCCCCTACCAATTTTGGCTAAAAATGGCCAAATCAGACTATAAATGATTGATTTTTTTGTTCTGGCAGGGTGAAGGGGCTAAACGGTTACTCGGAAACAGTATTTCAACGATTGGAAAGTACTTCATGGCTAATATCACACAAACTATGAAGAATGTACGAAGCAAACTTAGAGAAATCCTTGGTAATCAAATTGTCGAAGAAAGCTTTTTTACATGTGATCATGATACTAAACAGATTGTAAGCAATAAGAAAATTGGTAGTTATCATTTTATTTTTGATCTTTATGGTAATCTCATAAAAAAACATAAAGATTAATGTGGTGATAGGGAGTTTAGCTATGAGTGCAGTAGTAGGCATCGATCTTGGCACCACCAATTCCGTAGTTGCCCATGTAGATCGATATGGTAAGCCAGTAGTTATTCCCAATGCTGAAGGTCAAGCGATTACCCCATCAGTCATTTGTTTCCGCCATGGTGAAATCATTATAGGCAGCCCAGCAAAAGAGCTGCAGGCATTAGGAAAATTTCCAATCGCGGCCTTTTTTAAACGGCAAATGGGCAATCCCAATTTTCTTCTTTCTGCCGACGATAAAGATTATACCCCTACAGATCTTTCGGCCTTGGTATTGGGTAAACTGAAAACTGATGCTGAAATAATACTTAAAGAGCGAATTACGGATGCTGTAATCACAGTTCCCGCCTATTTCCGTGATCTGGAGCGCAAAGCCACTATTGCGGCTGGCGAGATGGTTGGTCTGAATGTGTTACAAGTAATCAATGAACCCACGGCGGCAGCAGTAGCCTATGGTTTAGAGCGCAAAGGAACCGGACAGCAGATCCTAGTATACGATCTAGGCGGCGGCACCTTTGATATTACCTTGCTGGAGATTCCTAAAGAAGGTGGTGTTAAGGTACGTGCTTCTGCTGGCAATCACCGATTAGGCGGTAAAGATTGGGACGATCGTATTATTCAATTTCTTGCTAGTCAATTTCGCGATGAATTTGGAGTAGACCCCTTAGAAGACCAGGAGAGTATAGCTGATCTTCTTGTTCATGCAGAAGAGGCTAAGAAGCAACTGACAAGTGTAAATACCACCAAAATTACTGTTACTCATGGTCAGCACTGCGGAGGTTATTTACTAGATCGTGCTAAATTTGAAGAGATTACTGCAGATTTAATGGAATCTACCGTAGTACTTACCCAAGGCGTCTTAGAAGAAATGAAAGTACGCCCCAAACACATTAACGGTGTGTTATTAGTAGGTGGTTCCACGCGGATGCCAATGGTGCATCGCTACATTGAGCGCACCTTTGGGAAACCTCCGATGCAAGGCGTCAATGTAGATGAAGCGGTGGCATTAGGTGCGGCATGGGTTGCCGTGGAGCAGTTATCTTTACAAAAAAATAAAACTTTCTCTTTTTCCCTACGCGGTCCTGTACAGACCATAGATGTAACCAATCATAGTCTTGGGATGATTGCGGTTAACGACAAGCAAACTGCGTATATCAACAGTATTATCTTGCCAAAGAATCGTGAAATTCCTTGTGTTGAAACTCGTCCCTATCAACACTATACCCGCCGTAGTGGCGATAATTACATTGAAGTCTTTATGACCCAAGGTGAAACCCAACATCCCGCCGAAGTATCTTATATTGGTAAATATGTTATTCGTGACATTCCACCACAGAAATCTGGTTTAGCGGTTATAGATGTGAGTTACCAATATGATCGTAGTGGTACGGTTAAAGTAATGGCCAAACTGCAGGGATCGCAGCAAGAGCTACCTGTGACACTTGAAGCACTACTTACAAACGTACAAGACAGATTTTTGCGACCTCCAGAAATTCAAAAGATTGAGATCCAGCAACATGTAACAGCTTATTTAGCTTTTGATCTTTCAGGTTCTATGAGTGGTGATCCACTAAAAGAAGCTCAAAAAGCGGCACATGGTTTTTTGAAGAACACGGATTTGGCACATTGTTCTTTGGGGATCATAGCTTTCTCGGATAGGGTCAAAACAAAGCTAACCGCTAGTCAAAATGCCCGTAAAATTGCTGAAGCTATTGATCAACTTAAAGTATGTGAAACTGGTGGCGGAAATGATGCTGATCCTTTTGACGAAGTCTTGTCCCTACTAAAAAACACGGATGGAAGGCGTTTTGCGATTGTGTTGGCTGATGGAGTTTGGTCTAATCAACCACTGGCTATAAAACGTGCTAAAGCCTGTCATGCCGCCAATATTGAGGTTATTGCCATAGGATTTGGTAGTGCTGATCAAAATTTCTTGCGGGATATCGCATCGAGTAATGAATCTAGTTTTTTTACGCCTATGGAAGGGTTGGTTGAAACTTTTTCTACCATTGCTCAAGTGCTGACTACAACTGGTGGTAATTTACAAACAACCGCTGGTCAATCTGAAAAACATGGCTTACTTGCTGGCATTCATGGGATGTTAAAGCGATGACTGCTGCTGAAGAAGATACGGAGAATTATTACCTCATCCTGGGGCTTGACCCCAGTATGGATGACTGGCCTACCATTAAACAGGTATTAATCTCTAAACAACGCATTTGGTCAAAAAAAATAGCAACTGGATCTTCCAGCGCACGGGAGAGTGCTGAAAGATATCTACTATTGTTGGAAAAAATGCGCAAAACATTACAGGATCCAAGTCAGCGGCGTGCCATCGCGCAAGACGCTGCAAAGATTTTGGTTAAGCAAAAGCAAGGACAAATTGAGGAACTGAAAGAATTAATAAAACTTAAAAATAAAAACCAGTTAGATCTTGAAGAAATTGCTGCCTTGGCTAGAGCCACCAAGTTAACTGAAGCTGAAGTCAAAGCACAATGCACTGAAATTGGTATTGCTATTGTCAGTGCTAATGATAGTTATTCGCATACAAGCACTACCCAAAAACGTCCTGTGCTAGATGCTAGCATTGCTGAAGATATCCGCCTCAAACTTAAGGCGCTGGGATACGGTGATCTTTATCGATTTTTAGATCTAAACGCACATTCGCCATCAGAAATTCTTTGTGCTGCTGCCACAGCAATTAGCAAAGAAATTCAAATGAAAGGTCTAAAGGATCATACCTCTGATTTACGCAAAGATCTGGCAGGGCATTGTTTAATTATTTTCTGTGCAAATGAAGATAAAGATAAAAGAGAACGTTATGATAATACCCGTGCTATAGAGGTATTGAAAAGTAAGTTATTTAGTGATTTATTAGAAGTATTGGTAGCTAAAAACATTTTAAACCAGCTTGGTGTAGAAAAGCTATTACATAAAGCCAAAACATATGGAGTAGCACGTGAGATTGCGCTTGATTACATTCATGAGTATGCTCGTAAACGCAAATGGGTAGTAATCACTCCACAGCAAAATGCTCAAGAGCTTAAACAATGCGGCTTCTGTAATCGCCTTACTGCTTCAGCGGCAACCCATTGTCCAAAATGTGGGGAAGCACTTATTCAACCTTGCCCTGTGTGCACACACCCAACACCTACGCAAGATCCTTGTTGCAGCAAATGTGGGTGCAATACAGGAGATGCTCCGCTCGTACATGGTTTACTACGCGTAGGTAAGGAACATATTAGTAAGGGAGAATATCCAGAAGCTTTGAGTTGCTTTGATCGAGCGTTGGGTTATTGGAAAAACTGGCAACCTCTCGTCGACGAGAAAAATCGTGTTGCCAGATTACAAAAGGAGCGAGAATCAGCATTCGATGCACTTGGGCTATTGGTGCGAGAGCGTAAACTTGAAGCTGCTCAGGATATGTTGGGTAAAGTACGACGCAAGTATGGAATTGCTGGTACTGAAACAACAGAACGACAAATTAATACTGGTATGAATGCGGCGCAATCTGCTATGAAAAGTGCTGAAAAATTGGCAGCTGCTGGTCGATATGAAGAAGCTATAGCGAATTATACTGAAGCACTTACTCATTGTAGCGACTACCAACCAGCATTGCGTGCATTAGCAGCTTTACCGACTCCTTCACCAGCAGCGTTACATGTGTCTATAACTGGGACTAAGGCTAGGTTACAATGGACTAGAATACGAACTCGTGGGTCTGTGATGTATCGTGTGCAACGTAAAGCCAATAGTTTACCCACCAATCATGAAGATGGTATACGTGTAGGTGAGATAAGTAGTACAACTTGTGACGATGCAGAAATTCCACCTGGAATTCCTTGGTATTATGCAGTATTTGCACTACGCAATAGCATTCCTTCTGTGGAAGCCGCAACAAGCGGCCCGCACTTGCGCTTAGTGGAAGCAACGAAAGTTCTTGCTAAAGCCGGTGATGGCCAGGTTACTGTGCAATGGCAACGCCCTTCAGGCTGTCGTGCAGTTGAAGTGTGGCGTCAGCCTCCCAGTCAGGCCAATGCACCCCGCAAAGGACAACAGGTTTCAGTAGCTGGAGATACCGCAATTGATCTTGGATTACGTAATGGTACTAGCTATAGCTATCTCGTAGTTGCGTGTTTTGCTGATCCTCAGAACCCAAGCAATACACTTAGGACCAATGGCATTACGATTACAGCAACGCCAGTAGCTCCGCCAACACCAGCTGAAAAACGTTGTCCTCTTTGTCTAAAAGTATTATTAATAGTAGTGTTAATTACAGGTGTAGCTTGGTTGTTAAGTGCAGGTGGAGCTCGGTTGTTAAGTAAGTTAAATTTTGGTGATTTTTTCAAGGTTCCTGTGCAGCATGAGGTTCCTGTGCAGCATGAGGTTCCTGTGCAGCGTAAGGTTCCTGTTCCGTATGAGGTTCCTGTGCAGCGTAAGGTTCCTGTGCAGCGTAAGGTTCCTGTGCAGCGTAAGGTTCCTGTTCCGTATGAGTTTCCTGTGCAGCGTAAGTTTCCTGTTCCGTATGAGTTTCCTGTGCAGCGTAAGGTTAGTAGTCATTATCATATACGCCCTGGTGGTACGGTTACGGATACTGGTACTGGTTTGATGTGGAAGCGTTGTGCTGAGGGTAAAACTTGGAATGGTATTACTTGTGTTGGTGAAGCTATTGCAATACCTTGGAATGCTGCTATGCCCAATGGTAAGCAAAAATCCTGGCCTAGCTTTGCTGGGTATAGTGATTGGCGGGTGCCAACTATTAGGGAATTGCGTACTTTGGTTCATTGTAGTAGTGGTAAACCGAAAAGGTGGAATGATAACAATCAAGAATATTTTTGCTGTAATGGTAAATACGAGCGACCCACTATTGATCAAGTGGTTTTTCCCGATGTTATTAAAGAAGGATGGAAGTCTGTTTTTTGGTCGGCATCTGCGACTGATTCCTATATGCGTGCATGGAGCCTGCATTTCTATGGTGGTGACGACACTTGGGATCATAGATCTAATGCCTGGCAGGTCCGCCTTGTGCGGGTTGATAGGGCACAATAACCAACGGGTATTGCGTCATGTTGCCATATTGCAACAATTGTTCTAGAATTATATAGCTGAATAACCACAAAAGGAGACTTCTATTAACCTATCCCACTAATACAGTTTGGGTGTAACATATTGCTTGAATTTTAAGGAGGAAGAAACATGGCAGGGCGATTTGAAGGTTTAAGTGATTCTGAGTGGCAAATGTTTGCTGATTTATTTCCTACTCCAAAAATACGTAAACGAGGAATGCCACTAACACCTTTTCGTAAAGTATTGAATACATTATTATATGTACTAATAACTGGATGTCGTTGGTGCGATGTACCAATCGGTGAATCATGGGCATCAAAGAGCGCAGCCCACCGCTGGCTAAAGCGATGGCAGGTGGATGGCAATATGGCGGAAATGCAATCACGAATACTAGGAAAGGCAGATAACAGAGGCGAAATCCAATGGCAATATGGGTCTGTAGATGGCTCTTTTTCCCCCTGGCAAAGGAGGTGGTGATGGAGTTGCATATGGGAGAAAAGGTAAGGGCATTTTGATACATGCCGCAATTACTGATGCTGCTGGTATGCCGATTGCTAGCTGCATAACCCCAGCTAATGGGGATAAACGGGCTCAAGTTATACCATTATTAGATGCGGTAAAAGTCCGAATTGGTAAAGTTGGAAGACCAAAAAAGCACTTTAAGGTGTTAGCAGCATATAAAGGCTATGACAGTAAGGATTTAAGGAAGCGTTTACGAAAACGAGGCACACGACCCCTAATTCCTAAAACGAGTCTGGAATGATAAAAAGCCGCCTGGAAGGCCATTAAAGAACGACACACCACATTTTCAAGCAGAGCGGGCGTTTGCCTGGTTATAAAGGAAATACCGCAGATTGGTGGTACGTTGGGAACGTATATCTGTCTGTTTCAATGCGTTTCTTACCCTAGGTATTATTCATACATGGATAGGAAGATTAATAGTGGGATAGGTTCATGGGTAACTCCACTGGAGCAAACAAACAACTCATAGGTGCTGTAAGATTATTTTGCTGTGTAGTTTGCGGGCTTAGCCCGCTGGACTTAACCGCCGGATGCGGAAAACCGCATGTCCGGTGGTGTGGGAGGGCTAACGGACGCAATTCCGTTGGCTCGACCCGATCCTGGCTAAAACATTAGGGATCTTGTCGGTGTGACGTTGTCAAATTATTATCAAAAATATTTTGCAATACAGCTAGAATCATGCTTAAATTATCAATATAATACCGTTTGTTATCAATGGCAAATTCCTGTTTTCGTAAACGCAAAAACTGCCAAACTTCGCCAGTAGTTACACAACCAAAGATAGTAGGAATAGCGTTTTGTTCCAGTTCATTATACAACTGCGCACCCACCATTTGCGCACAGCACTGACCTAACCCTGCAGCAATGTCGTTCTTTTTCGCTTCGACTAAAGCAAAAACAGGTGCCTGTAAGGTATGCGCTACTTTATTTTGGGCTAGGATAAAATCACATTCACCAGTTAAGCCACGTTCTTTGTCCACATCTAATCTTTCGCCAGAATAAATAGCAAAACTCTTATTATTGCGCCTTTCTAATTCAAATAAAATGGGGACGACAACAAATTCAGAACGGGCTTTTTCACTGGCAGTTGTCAGCGCTAATTCCAAGCCAATATCTAATGCTTCACTTAACCAAGTGCTGGGAGTAAGTGGCACAATATTTTCGAATAATGCTAGGCGTTGTTCAGTAAGAGCAAAAGCTTTTTTGGCTTGGACTAAAGTAAAATCGCTGTAGGTCATTTGAATTATCGAGCCTTGGCAATGGGCAAATCTCAAACACGCTGAAATATCAGCTTGGGTTAATTCTGGAAAATCCTCGATAATCTGCGCTTGTAATAATATCGTAACTGCCCAGTTACCAATAAAACCATTTGACAATGGCCGGCAGAATGTAGTGTAAAATACTACATGAGCGATCCCTTAGATAATCATAAAAAATGTGGCTGGGCAGTTACAAATAACTCTAAGGAATCAATATAATTTTTTTGAATGCATCCATCTTACCCATAACATTACCTTCACCATCAAGTTGTAATCCTGTTCCGATAGTTACCCTTACTTTTCGGCCTTTAAATTTTATGGGCATATCCGACTGCTCATTCCATGCTTGACATAGAGATGCGGTGCATAAACCACTGCGCTCTTTCCCTCTAGAGTCTATGATTGTTAAGTAACAATTATCTCCACAAGCATATCCAGAAATCACACCTTTAATTGTTTTATTTTTTGCATTACCTACAGTTAAGTAAAAACAGCTTGCCAAAATCAACCCTGCCGCAATTATTTTTTTCATGGAACCTCATAAATTTTTATATAATAAACACACATAGCACTAATACCCTTACCAACCGCACCTTAAGTAGGAATATTGTACCACATTATTCTGCATACTCTTCGTAACTTAGATCAGTGTAGCCCCGCCTAGAAGTTGACTTTTTCATGTAAACAATCTTGTTGTCTGTTACCTCAACTATTGCCAAAGGATACCCACCGTTAGCTCTGATAAGATCATGCAATAACTTTCTAACATATTTAGATGTTTGTTTATCCAGAGAATGATAAGAAATCTCTACTTTCATTTCAACATGGAAAATAGGAAATATTTTATTATTACATAGCTCAACCTTTCTTATCCTATTACCCATACTTTCAAAAACTTGGCGCGTAGGATGAACCCAATTTTGCAGCACCACAGGTTTGCAATTATGAGCTATTTTTGTATATAAATTAGTTTGATACAATTTTGGTAGCGATGTGCCTGGCAAATTATCCCAAGCCCACACATTTACGCCTTTAGCCAATGAGAGACACAATGCTATTGTTGTTATTAAGGCTTTATTTTGCACAATTATCCTCGTAGTTCACAAAGAATGTGGGGGCAAGCGTCCTACCTCGTATACATTAGTTATCGCAATTGCCCATTATATGCGTTTTATTTAAGAAAACGCTGATCCAATTATAGCTAATGGTTATTCTAGCTTCTCAATGAAAAATTAAAAATACTTCCTGATTTTACAATCACTAAAAAAGATGCCGTGCATTATGTACACTAAACGGCAACAGCAAGCCTATTCTGTTTCTACCATAAGGGATTAGTTGGCAAAGCCAAAGTTTGGTTGTAATCTTTTGAGGAATGGTAGTTGCAAAGCCGCACATATTATGTGATACCTTTTGGGGTCATTTAGTGGGTATGCTAGGAGTTGTTTTGTTGCTAGAGGCTAGATTGGCCTTACTTACTTCATGGTATAATAATGGGGTTATGTTCTTAAAGGCATCTGTAATGGTTAAAGAGTACTCAAAAAAATACCAGCAAAATAAATTCATAAGGGTGCAGTTTCGTCTATAAATGACAATTTTTTGGGGGTTCCTTTAAGTTGGTATTAAGTACCAAGCAC
This sequence comes from Achromatium sp. WMS2, assembly GCA_001276605.1. Classification (GTDB taxonomy): domain Bacteria; phylum Pseudomonadota; class Gammaproteobacteria; order Chromatiales; family Chromatiaceae; genus WMS2. Next base: position 6,658 of record JXSN01000020.1, on the reverse strand, counting down.
AACAGCTTCGCCTTTATGGTAAAGCTTTTTTATGATACTGGCAAGGTTTTTTTAACATTCGGGTTGCGGTATAACTGTTCCGTTTTAATTTGGTAGCCAACTAGTAGTCACCTGGCCTTTTGATAATCGGTGGCATGAGCTACCATTTTATAACGTAACAGCTATATATTTCTAACCTAAAGCACTGTTATGTTGAGACCTGCGCTGGCAGCAAGCTCTACAAAATTCGGAAACGAAGTTTTAACGTTAGCGCAATCATCAATCACTATAGTCCCCGCCGCCCGCAACCCCGCCATCGCAAAGGCCATAGCAATACGATGATCACCATGGCTGCTTATTGTGGCACTACCAAGCTTACCGCCTCGAATCCAGATACCATCAGGCTGGGGTATGGCCTCTATTCCCAATTTTACCAATCCATCAACCATTACCTGAATCCGATCACTTTCTTTAACCCGCAATTCCGCCGCTCCACTTAGCCTGGTTTCCCCACTGGCACAAGCCGCTGCTACAAAAATAGCGGGAAATTCATCTATACTTGACGGGACCAACTCTGCTGATATATTAATACCATGAAGATCAGCGCTCCGCACTCTGATGTCTACTACCGGTTCCCCACCGTACATACGTTGGTCCAAAATCTCTATGTTGGCTCCCATCGCCTGGAGGATCTTTATCACTCCATTACGCGTAGGATTCATACCTACATTCGCTAGGATTAAATCAGAATGTGGTGCAATACTGGCTCCAACCAAGAAAAAAGCAGCGGAGGATATGTCACCAGGCACTTTAATCTCACTCCCCTTTAGTGCACTACCACTTTGAATACATACTCCTAAACTTGTGGTTTCCAATGCATAACCCAAACTAGTTAGCATGCGTTCGGTGTGATCACGGCTTGGAACCGGTTCACTGATGCAAGTTTTACCGCGGGCATATAGTCCAGCTAGCAGCAAACAGGATTTAATTTGGGCACTAGCAACGGGCAATTTGTAGTCGATCCCGGTCAAGTGTTCAGTAGGTTCGATGTGTATGGGGGCATAACCTTGACTAGAAGTTGTGATATTAGCCCCCATCTCTGTCAGTGGTATAGTAACACGCCGCATGGGACGGTGGGTCAAGGATTGGTCGCCGGTGAGCACACTAGCGAACGGCTGCGCTGCGAGCAATCCAGATAGTAAACGCATGGATGTGCCGGAATTACCTAAATCTAGGGGAGCTTGCGGAGCTTTGAGGCCATGTAGGCCGACGCCATCAATTTTTATCCGATTATTATCTAGTTTAGTGATATTAACTCCCATGGAGACAAAAGCCTTGAGGGTTGATAGGCAATCTTCACCTTCCAAAAAACCAGTTACATAGCTAGTGCCTGTAGCTACAGCTCCAAGCATAATGGCACGATGTGAGATAGATTTATCGCCAGGTACCTCTACCTTGCCAGTTAAATAGCTCCCAGGTGTAATTGAAAACATTATATTATTGTTTTTAGTCATATATCTAATTAATGCTCATTCTGTGATAATAAATAATTTTATACGAGGTAAATAGCTGTAAGGATTTTTAAGAGTTAACTCCGTAACCGGTACCGGTAATTGTAGGATGGCATTTATCAAAGATATCAACAGGTATTTGTTTTCTTTATTCTAGCCCAGCATCCATGACTCTATCCCATTAGTATAGTTTTAGTATAACATATTCAGCAACTTTTAGGCCGAAGAGAGGCTGGAGGACTTTTGTAGGCTTAAATAATCGGGAATGGTAAATATTTACTAAGTTATTGCCTACACCGGAAATACCTAAACAGGAGTGTGTCCTAAATTTCCCAAATGTACCTAGAAAAATAAAACTATACTTAATTTTAACTAAAACCTTAGATTAATTGATAAATATGCAGTCAATAAGATATGATGAACTGGATACTACAGGTGTAGTTCTCAGGCTCAACCAGGTACGCGAACGCATTTGGCAAGCGGAGAGCATTGCTGGCCGGCCTAAAAATTCGGTGCAATTATTAGCAGTTAGCAAAACTCATACCCCGGCGAAGATTCGGGTTGCTTGGCAGGCTGGGCAACTAGCCTTTGGTGAAAACTATGTGCAAGAGGCTATAGATAAACAAGCGTTGGTGCAAGATTTGGATTTGGAATGGCATTTTATCGGTCAAATTCAAAGCAATAAAACCCAGATTATAGCCGAGAGATTTGCTTGGGTACATAGTTTATGTAAACCTCAACATGCACGCCGTCTCAATGCGCGCCGTCCTGTATCTTTGCCACCGTTAAAAGTATGTTTGCAGGTTAATGTAAGTGCTGAGGTTAGTAAGGGGGGGCTGTGTCCAGCAGAAGTATTACCTGTGTTAGAAACCTGTATGGAGTTACCACGTTTACAAGTATGTGGCCTGATGGCTATTCCAAAACCAGTTTCTGACCCCATATTACAACGCCAAGTGTTTAGGCAAATGCGTGAGCTGAGAGATAGCCTAGCCAAAGTCGATTTGCCTTTGACAACTTTGTCTATGGGTATGTCGGATGATTTGGAGGCAGCGATTAGCGAGGGTGCAACCATTGTACGCATTGGGACTGCCATATTTGGAACCAGAAATTATGATAAAAAATAGCACACAGGATTCAAAGCTAGATCTTGCCCATGGTTTATTAACCAAGGATAAACGTCTACCAACTTCAGTGGCGTTTATTGGTGGCGGTAACATGGCTACTAGCATTATTAGTGGTTTAATAACTGATGGCCATAATGCGCAACAGATTTTTGTGAGTGATACTGAGCACGAAAAATTAGCGACTTTGGCTGCTAATTTTGGAATTCGCAGTGTTTCCAATAATATAGAAGCGATTTTGGCCGCGGATGTGGTAATTTTAGCTGTAAAACCACAAGTTTTGCAAATATTATGCACAGAAATTTGTGAGGCTGTACAAAAGCGTAGCCCTTTGATTGTTTCCATTGCTGCGGGTGTGAGTCTAGATTTGTTGCAACATTGGTTGGGACAAGATTTAGCGATAATTCGTACTATGCCCAATATTCCAGCTATGCTCCAGTCTGGCGCTACGGCCTTATATGCAGATCATAGTCGTACCACCGCGCATCAAAGGGACGTGGCTGAATCAGTAATGCGGGCAGTTGGGGTAACCCGTTGGGTAGAACAGGAGCAGTTATTAGATGCGGTTACTGCAATTTCTGGTAGCGGCCCAGCCTATTTTTTCCTGGTGATGGAGGCTATGGAGCAAATTGGTGTTGATTTGGGTTTGGACGCTGAGACAGCCCACCTTCTAACTATCCAAACCGCTCTGGGTGCAGCGCGGATGGCTATGGAGAGTAGTGATACTCCGGCTGTGTTGAGGCATAAGGTTACCTCGCGTGGGGGTACTACTGAGCGGGCGCTCAAGATATTTGAGGATGGGGGTTTGCAAGTATTATTTAAGAAGGCTCTAACGGGGGCTAGGGATCGGTCTGCTGAACTTTCCCGCCTATTTGGAGATACCAATGGGTAATAGCTATCTTATCAATCCAATAGTATTCCTGTTGCAAACCGTTTTGGGGTTTTATATCTCTATACTGTTGTTGCGGTTTTTATTGCAATTGGTGCGTGCGGATTTTCAAAACCCTGTATCCCAGATGGTAGTAACTCTAACCAGTCCGGTCTTGCGTAGACTGCGCCGCTATATTCCTGGCTTAGCAGGGTTAGATTTGGCATCATTGCTGTTAGCTTGGGTCTTAAAAGCCCTAGAATTAACTCTGTTGATGTTAATCTTGGGCTTGGGTTTTTATCCGCTAGCTGCGTTATTCTGGGCTATTCCTGAGTTAGTTGAGCTGGTAATCAATATTTTCTTGATCGCTATAATCATTCAAGTAATATTCAGTTGGATCGGGCAGGGTGGCTACAATCCAATAGAGAACGCAGCTTATAGTATTTCTTACCCAGTTATGAGCTGGGTAGAGGAAATAATACCTCCGGTTTCTGGACTAGATTTTTCACCTATGGTAGCATCGGTAATGCTGGTATTACTTAAAATGCTACTCATACCAGTATTAAGAGTCGCAGTGGGTTCACCATTGTGATCTTTAGGATTGCGGTTAGCCTTCAATAACGGTAAAATCGTGTGTTATTAGTGCTGTCATGCCTAACATGATAGAGGCTGAGCAGTATTTGTCGGCACTTAAGCCGATGGCGGCTGTCACTTTTTTAGGATCCAAGTTTTTACCGGTAAGCGTGAAATGCATATGGATATGAGTAAAGACCTTGGGATCTTCGCTAGCCCGTTGGGCTTCTAAGTGTAATTCGCATGCTGTTACCTTTTGACGTGATTTACGCAATATATGCAATACGTCAAACTGGCTGCATCCGCCCATTCCCAGAAGTAGCATTTCCATGGGGCGGGGACCGATATTGCGGCCTCCGTGTTCTTGGGCACCATCCATTACTACAGCGTGTCCGCTTGATGTTTCACCAACCATGGCTACTCCATCAAGCCACTTAACTCGTGCTTGCATATTGATTTGCCGTTAATATTTGAGGTGGTTATTTATGGTATAGAGTTTTTGGTAATATTTTTGGATACAGGTTTAGGTATCGTCAATGGTTCTAAAGCTGCTATTAATTTGATACAACAGGCTTAAAATTTTACCAGTTTTTTTGATTATGGAGTAATTTAATGGCTACTGCTTCCACTACACTGCCCTTCGATCTAAACGCTTTGCTGACGATGATGGTGGAAAAAAAGGGATCTGATCTCTTTGTTACTGCCGGCTGTCCGCCAACGGCTAAAATAGGTGGGCGTTTTCATACTATTGGAAAAAATGCTTTAAGTCAACGTCAGGCCCGTGATGTTGTATTGAGCATTATGAATGATAAGCAGCAGAAGGCCTTTGAAAGGGACCGGGAGTGTAATTTTGCTATTTCAACTCAAAACCTGGGGCGATTTCGAGTTAGCGCCTTTGTGCAAAAGGAGTCTGCGGGTATGGTGCTTAGGCGAATTGAAACTCGGATTCCGACCCCGGAAGAGTTAAAATTACCTGAAATTATAAAGGATTTATCTGTAACTAAGCGGGGCCTGATTTTATTTGTGGGGGCGACTGGTTCTGGTAAGTCTACGTCCCTTGCTTCTATGATTGGTTATCGCAATAAATACGGTTCCGGTCATATCATTACGATCGAGGATCCGATTGAATTTATCCATGAACATAATCGCTGCATTATAACGCAACGTGAGGTAGGATTGGATACCGATTCTTTTGATACGGCGTTGAAGAATACTTTACGTCAGGCCCCCGATGTAATTCTAATTGGGGAAATACGACATAGAGAAACCATGGAAAACGCGGTGGCATTTGCTGAAACTGGCCACTTAGTGCTGGCAACCTTGCACGCTAATAACGCTAATCAAGCCATGGATCGTATCATAGCCTTTTTTGGGGAAGAGCAAAAGACGCAGTTGTTTATGGATTTATCCTTGAACTTGAAGGCTGTGGTGGCGCAGCAGCTGATTCCTAAATCTGACGGAAATGGACGCATTGTGTGTACTGAGATTCTAATCAATACACCTTTGGCAGCGGATATGATTCGCAAGGGCGAAACTCACAAATTGAAAGATTTGATGAAGCGTTCTTCTGAGCATGGGATGATAACTTTCGATGATGCTTTAGTTAAGCTGTACGAAGGGGGGGCAATCAGCTATGAGGACGCGTTGAGGTATGCGGATTCAGAGAATGAGGTGCGGTTAAAGATAAAACTGAAGGCGGACGGCAGCGGTATAATAGATTCCAAACATGGCCTATCCTTACAAGAGCATGATCGCTAGTATGTGATTGAGTTTTTAGAGCTAACAGAATTTTATGCGTGCTGGCATCTCGTGGGCAAATAATTGCCACGCAATACCAACATTTAGTGCTTTCTGCGTGCGCAGCACTGCCCAATCGTAATGGTAGTTGGTATACGGGTTAGTGCTGCGGTGGGTTCATGGTAATTTATTAGCGAGTAGAACCCACTATGGAATGAGATAGATCAACCAAGCGGTTGGCCATGCTCATGTATTCTTCACGATAGTTGACCAATAATCCGTCCTTGGAGGCCCAATAGTCCTTGCCAGAAATGCCTTGCCGGTGTTCGTAATCGATAAACTGTTTTTGCATCTCTAGCATTTTGCCGATCAGTTCTTCCTTTTCTTTTATGAGTGCAGCTTTGTCGCTCATACAACCCTCCACAGGGTATATTATTAATTAATTCAAGTGATTATAGATACAGACGGCCTACAGGCTTCATAATAAGCGGTCATTGTAACATCAGTTATGTTAAGTCTGTTACCCTCAATTATTATTATCCCATTAGAGATAGATAATAAGATTATGTTTTTAGTGAATTGAAATATAAAAATATTTAGGATTTACGACAACTGTGCTACATATTGTACTGTACCAGCCAGAAATTCCGCCAAATACTGGTAACATAATTCGCCTATGTTCCAATACTCTCGATAATCCAGTTTTTAATGCTTGACAAAAAATTAAAGACTAAATTCAAGCATACCAATTTCAAACATAAGTGCAGACCCACTCCGCCCTATACCGTAAAGACGGCGTTGGTTCTTGTCGCCCTAACTCTCTTACACACATGTGTTTTCCGGAATCAGCTAGAGGCAGCCATTTTTTT
>JXSN01000187.1 GCA_001276605.1 Achromatium sp. WMS2 | reverse complement strand
CTAATAGTAAAAATAACCGGCGTGAGAATTCACGATTATGGCTGTAGCCTGAAAATTTATCGCGCTGATGTACTCAAGGACATCATACTGTTTGGTGAAATGCACCGCTTTATTCCAGTGTGGACGGCCGCCGATGGGTTCGGCAAAAACTAGTTTTAATACAGTTAGATAGCTAACAATTAGACCCCCAATGCTACCTACAATAAGTCCTATGCTACCAAAAAAATGTCCAGGGCGGGCGCGATAGCGGAGGAAGAAAAATACCGAGATTAGGTCCAAAATAACTCGAAAGGTTCGGGAGAGGCCGTATTTGGAGGTACCAAATTGTCGGGGTCGATGGTTAACTACGGTTTCGCCTATCCTAGATGGGGAGGTAACGTTGGCCATCCACACTGGAATAAAGCGGTGCATTTCACCAAACAGTATGATGTCCTTGAGTACATCAGCGCGATAAATTTTCAGGCTACAGCCATAATCGTGAATTCTCACGCCGGTTATTTTTACTATTAGCCAATTCCCAGCTTTGGAAAACACCTTGCGGGTGGCCTCATCGTGGCGTTGTTTCCGCCATCCGGCTAGCAGATCAAGATCTTGGTCCAGTAGTTCTTTGACCATACGGGGAATATCTGCGGGGTCGTTTTGCAGATCGCCATCTAGTGTGGCTATAAGTTGGCCACGGGCTGCGTCTATTCCACTTTGCATGGCTGCTGTTTGACCGAAATTGCGGCGATGTCTTAGCACACAAACGTGAGTTCCGTATTTGATCGATTCTTCACAGAGTAAGCGGTAAGTAGAGTCATGACTGCCGTCATCTACGCAGATTAGTTCCCAAGGATCAGAGTAGTTGGCCATGCCGGCGTGCACGCCAGCTAGCATTGGGATGACATTGTCGGCTTCATTGTACATGGGAATTACAATGGATAGGGTGTGAGACATGATATTTTCGTATACCTAGAAATTGTGGATCTTAACGGTGCATAAGATGTGGGCAATACTATTATCTATTTCTATGATTACTATTTTGTGTTCTAGCTATAATGTCAAGTAAATTGTGTTTACCCTGTTATGCGATGCTTTTTGAGTAAGAACACCGTTGCGTTCGCCACCCCAAAGCCATACGTGGGAGACTAGAGTATGTTAAGCTCATATTCCCACGTTAGAACGTTGTAATCAAAAAGATTAATTACGACTTTTATCCACAATTTTATTGGCTTTGATCCAGGGCATCATGTTGCGTAGCTGTTCGCCAACTTGCTCGATAGAATGTTCTTGGGCCAGACGGCGCATGGCTTTGAAATGAGCAGCTCCGGATTGGTTTTCTAGGATGAATTCTTTGGCAAAGCTGCCATCTTGGATATCTCGCAGAATTTTGCGCATTTCTGCTTTAGTTTGATCATTGACGATGCGTGGTCCACGGGTTAGATCTCCATACTCGGCGGTATTGGAGATGGAGTAACGCATGTTGGCAATGCCGCCTTCGTAAATTAAATCTACAATTAGTTTGACTTCATGCAGACATTCAAAATAGGCCATTTCGGGGGCATATCCAGCATTGACCAGGGTTTCGAATCCAGCTTGAATGAGGGATGTTAAGCCACCACAAAGTACTGCTTGTTCGCCAAAGAGATCAGTTTCGCATTCTTCACGAAAGCTAGTTTCGATGATACCAGCACGACCGCCACCATTGGCAGAAGCATAGGATAATGCTATATTTTTAGCCTGTCCAGTGGCGTTTTGTTCCACAGCAATTAGGCACGGTACACCGCCGCCTTGGACGTAGGTGGAACGTACCAGGTGCCCTGGACCTTTGGGGGCAATCATGATGACGTCGAGGTCAGTGCGCGGTTCGATTTGCTGGAAATGGATGTTAAAACCATGGGCAAAAGCAAGTGCAGCACCTGATTTGAGGTTAGTTTGGATTTGTTCTTGGTAAAGTTTAGCCTGGTGTTCATCAGGGGCTAGGATCATTACCAGGTCGGCATTGCGTACGGCTTCATCGATGGGAAGTACATTAAGCCCAGCAGCTTGGGCTTTAGCAGCTGAGTTGGATCCAGGACGTAGGCCAACTGTGACTGATACGCCGGAATCTTTGAGGTTGTTGGCGTGGGCATGACCTTGGGATCCATAACCAATGATGGCAACTTGTTTGCTTTTTATGATTTCTTGGTCAGCGTCTTTATCGTAATACACGTTTACGGACATTGTATGTTCCTAAACAGAGAGGAATTGGAATATTTCGTAATTATTCCAATAAGATTATAGTGTGGTTGTGATCTATTGGTTTACCATGCAGCCTTCGGCACGCTCTTCAGCTTTTATCCTGGAAATACGCCTTTTTTCTGCTTTGGAAAAATCAGGCCTGGATGTCCAGCAGGAGTAACCACGAAAGGTTCTGCGGGCCATTGGAGATTGGAAGCAATATCCGTTTTGAGCATAGATCAGGTTGCGTTTGTACCAGAGCTTATAGCAAACATCCGCTTCAGCGTGGGATTCTACGGTGTTAAACAGCAAACCTGTTGTAGCGACGGTAAATAGTATGCGCTTAAGAAGTGATTTAAACATATTTTTGCTCCATTGTTAGGGAAAATGACCGAATTATCTGTTGTATTTGTGACTAAGAATAATCAATAAAAACTGATTATATCATATTTTGAAATCATTAGGGCTTGGTGACATATGAAAATAAAGCGCCTTGAATAACAACGAGTTGCGTGAAGATATCTTGAAATGCAACAGTTCATTTTAATTGAATTTTGCAATCAAATAGCTATATGTTTTAGAAATTAGGTGGCCTAATCATATAACTATGGTATTCCGCAAGCTCCGACTCTGGCGCGCTTGCCTATGGCTAGTAACTCGGGTCGATACTCGAAGTGCATAGTATCGTAATGATCCCAGCGTCCACCCCAGATAAATCCATGTTTTTCAAATATATATATTAACTCCAGTGGATACCGATTAGGAGAACTTACGGCTTGTGATCTAGAGCGGCGGCGTCTCCAACGCCAATAATCAGCAAATTTAGGGTTAATATCCACAGCCACTCCAAAGCTATGTACTGATAAATTGGTTTGACCGGCTACTTTTCTCCAGTTAAATACCCCTGCACTGGGAGTAAGGAAATGACGCCATTGGGGATAATTTTGCAATTCAGCATGTACCCGTTCCAAAGCTTTATTGGCACCGTTAATGCGATTAACACGTAATATTTGGCCAAACCATCTAACTGATACTAAGTTGGCTTCAACTTGAGAGGGTGTTTGCCCGTACATCCCTTTAAACAGTGCGTCGGAGCGAATACGTCCCGGCTCAAAGTTTGGGCCTGAATGCGTAGAACATGGTCCCGCGGGGTAAATCTGTTCTAAACTATCCGTCACATCCCCATGTTCCAATTTTTGTTCATGACTCTTTTCTCGTCCATCGTTAATTATTACCGCAGCATTACCGTTGCGAAAGAAAATCTTGTTATTTTCGGCTTTCCAAAGAGTATCAGGGTAAGATGCTATCATAATAGCTATGCGTTTATCCATGTCCGGCGGTGTTGATGATGCGACAGACGTGACAGAAAGTGCTGTTAAAATCAGTAAACTGATAGTGGCACATTTAACAATCATTATTTTATTTAACATTTTTAAATCCTTTATTTAGACGAGATACACTCATAGTAACTAACATACTCGGCGTATTAGGTCGTGGCTGGGGGTCATCGGTGAGTTTACTGCAAGTATCAAGTATATCATTATCTATTACTCCTTGAGCCGGTCCAAGTTTGGTATTAAACTCGATAATCCAGTTTTTAATGCTTGACAAAAAATTAAAGACTAATTTCAAACATAGGTGCAGACCCACTCCGCCCTATACCGTAAAGACGGCGTTGGTTCTTGTCGCCCTAACTCTCTTACACACATGTGTTTTCCGGAATCAGCTAGAGGCAGCCATTTTTTTACCTTCTCTGCCAAG
>JXSN01000186.1 GCA_001276605.1 Achromatium sp. WMS2 | reverse complement strand
AGGGCTTCGTTAATGCGGTTTCCTTCCTTGTTGAGTAATTTCCACTCTTGTTGCAGGGCTTGGACCTTTTCTAACATAAGAGTCGGCGCTAGGTCTTCTGTTAACATGTGTTCTAGGGTTTCACACATGCTTATGCGATGTTGATTGGTACCCCATTTACGCCAACTTTGTAATTCGCGCAATCTGGGGGTGAGATTATGCAGGCGTGCCTCGATTTGATCGCATTGTTTATGTGCTATGCCACTGCTGCGAATGAGGGCAAGGTCGCTTCTTATGGTTTGATGCCAAGTGGCAGCATGTTGCATAATTCCTGTATTTAGTTCTTGCTCTAGATCTTGTAGTTTACTAGGTAGCTGGTCTAGGCGGGTTTGGGCCTGTTCTTTTTGACTGGTTAGTAAGTTTTGCAGTTGTTCTCGGGTATTTTGATAATTTTGCTGAATTTGTTGGTCTTGACAGGTGCTGCTTAAAGTTTGGCCAATATTTTGCCATTTTTGCAATTGTTGATGTTCTAGGGTAATCTTTTTACTCGTCAACCAAAGTCTAGCTTGTTGTATATGGTCGGTTAATTTTTGGCAGCTGTTGGTGGCTATTTCTAAGGTTTGGATGTGCTGTTCAAGATTAGCTACTAAGTCAAGGTAATTTTGAAGTATGGTTTTAGGTAGTGTGATATCTTGGTGGATCTTGGTCCATTCCTGAATTATTGCCGTTAATTCTGTTTGTGCTAAATTGCTATCAGTACTAATAAGGGCGGTTTTTAATCTCTCTAGGAGTTGGTGCCGTTGGTTTTGGAGTTGAGCATTTGCTGCTTCAAGTTCCTGTTGGGCTTGACATTCAGCTTGATAGTTGGCATAGCCTTGGTGAAATGTATCTAGGGCAGCGGTAAATTTGCTGGTAATATCAGGTGGTGGTGCACCCGGCAGTGCCTTCCATTCTTGGGTGTAAATATCTACTAAACTTTTATCTTGTCCCCAAAGTTTTCTTTTGACAATACGTTCCAGTTTATTGCAAATGGTTTGGGCCTGTTCTTGTATGCGGATAGGGGCCTGTTCCTGCTCAGTTATGGTTTTCAGCCGCTGTTTGGCAATTTTGTATACGCTTTTATCTTTTTTTCTTACGAGACGGAGGATTTGTTCTAGGCTACTTTTGTCGGTAAGGCGCTCTACGGCGGCTAGACGTATTGTGGCGATGGGATCGTTGGTAGCAATTTCCACTAGTACGGTGGGAGTTGTAACTTTGGTTAGAGCTAAGGCGCGTAATTCTGGTTCTTGTGCTTTTTGTGATAGAATATTAGCCAGGGGCTCTGATTCTGTAGTTTGGAGTTGGCGTTCGCAGTAAGCTAAGCGATCAGCTAAAGGGGGGCTAGCTGGATCGATACCAGTAAGTAAGTATTGCAGTCTGGATGCGGCTGTAGCACATACTTCTGGATTGGGATCGGCAGCAATGGTGTTATGCAGGAGTTCGATATCGGCGAGTTGAGTGCAGGCCTGACGGCGCATCTCAGAATTGGTTTGGGCCAATTGCTTGGTGAGCAATTCGGGCGGGATTGTGGTGTTAGTTGTATTTGGTATGGCGGTGTTGTCTTTGCGCCAGGGAGATTTGAATATTTGTTTTAGGATCATGGTGGTTCGTAGTGCTCGTGCTGAGAACCTAGGTACGCCTAGTTTGGTATAGGCGCTTTAGCTAGTTGCTTTATGTCATGCAGTATGTGCTTAACAATAGCATATTTTTTGTGTTATTTTATGGGTAAGCTTTTGCTTAGAAGGCTTAACGAGTTCCATAGACTACTATGGTTTTGCCTTTTACCCATATTAGTCCATTTTCTTCGAGGGTTTTGATTACGCGCCCAGCCATTTCACGTGAGCAGCCAACTATTCTGCCAAGTTCTTGGCGGGTTATCCGAATTTGCATGCCGTCGGGATGAGTCATAGCCTCCGGTTGTTTGCACAAATCTAGGAGTGCTCTGGCGATGCGCCCTGTTACATCTAGGAAGGCTAGTTGACCAACTTTGGTGCTGGTGTCAAGTAGGCGCCTTGAGAGCTGTAAGCCGACAGAATATAGAATATCTTTGGCGTGCAGGCTTAGATCGGAACTCAGCAGTTGATCCAAACGTTTGTAGCTAATTTCAGCTATTTGGCAATCGGTGCGCGATCTGACCATTACGCTGCGCTTAGGCTGAGGTAGAAATAATCCCATTTCTCCTATAAATTCACCTTTATTCAGGTAAGCTAGGATTATTTCGTGGCCATCCTTATCTTCTATCAGCGCAGCAGCCGAGCCTTCCAACATGTAGTATAAAACTTCAGCTGGGTCGCCTTGACGGATTATTTCCGAGCTTTTGGGATAACGCCTGCGATGGCAAAAGGCTAGAAATGGTTGCAACCACATTGGGTCGCGGGGTGGCAGTCTAGCCAAAACTCCTGCATTTATTTGGGGGTCAGTATTCATATTATGTACCTGTTGCTATGGGATAGCTAGGTTGTAAGTCAGCCCACCCGCTGTGCTTAGCGATTATAGCATTATTTTAGTTGGGGGTTGGTATTTTTCTGTTGTTCTATATCAGCAAGTCTACTCTTAGCAGCTTCCATGCCTTGATTGGCGGCTATTTGATACCAATATGCAGCTTGGGTATGATCGGCGTCCACACCCATGCCTTGAAAGTATATTTCACCTAGGGCAAATGCTGCTTTAGCGTCACCATTGCTAAACCAGCCAGGTTTGGCCTGATTTTGCAATATGTCTAGGGCTTCCATATTCCCTAGAGCCGTTGCTTTAATTAATAACGGTAGGGCTGCGGTTGGGTTTGGCTCAGCGTCCTCATTCGGTGGTTGCAGGTAACGCTTGGCTAGTTCCAATGTGGCTTGGTGGTCGCCATTTGCCGAATCTTTTTGCAATAATTCCAAGACTTTGGCATCTTGGGCTTTAACTAGATCTGCGGCACCTGGGTAGTTTTGCTCTGCGGCTAGTTTAAACCAACTTAGGGCGGCCATATCATTGATTGTTACGCCTTGACCTGTGGCGTAAATACGGCCAAGGGCAAATGCTGCTTCTGGATTGCCATTGCTGATTAGTCCTGGAACTGCTGCATTACGCAATACTATCATGGCGCGGCGATTGCCTTGGTCTGCCGCTTTTACCAGGTATTCTATACCTAGATGTTCGTCTTTGGTTACACCATCACCCTCAAGATATCGCCGGCCTAAGTTTAGTTGGGCTTCAGGATCGCCGGTGTTTACAGTTTGATACAATTGATCAACGGTGGCCGCTTTATATGTGGCAATGCGTTCGCGTTCTTGACGGGCCAATTCAGCTAGACGATCCATTTGGGCTTTGTACCCAGCTATGTGTTGTTCACGATCGGCAAATAACTTTAAGGCTGCAATGGCTTCAGCATGGCCTTGGGCAGCAGCACGGCGGTACCATTCTAATCCGACTTGGAGATCGATAGGCATTCCCAAACCAAAACTGTAAATTTCACCTAATTGATATTGGGCACTGGAGTTACCTTTGTTGGCAGCGGGGGTTAATTCCTCAACACTGGGCATGGTCCAGACTTGACATGGGGTTAACATTAGGGTTCCGAAGGCAACGCTGTTGATGACACCTTGGACTAGTATTGGTTGCCCGGGGGTGTAGACATCATATAGATATTCAAGTTGTTCCATTTCGGGGCCAATGGCTGGGGTGCAGTTGATTTCGCCATGGGGAGATACAATATTTGCGGAATAGACATTAAGTAGTGCAAGGCCGAATATGTTGAGTAGGCGGCCACTGCTTTTGAAGTTTTTGCGTCCAAAATAACGGTTGAACAAGGCGCGGTCAGTGCGGAATTGTTCTAGCATCTCGGGCATTTCAGAACTGCTAAGCACTGGAATAGTGACAGTTTCTGACATTACGGTGTTGGTAGTGGTAAGGCCTAGGAATATGATGAGGATAAGGTTGCGTATTCTCATATTAAGATGGTCCTGGGAGTAA